>CALFIA010000224.1 GCA_937876275.1 uncultured Actinomycetes bacterium
CGGGATGCTGACGACGGTATTCGACGAGGAATCGATGCCCTGGCCCATGAGGTAGCCGCCGAGCCCGGCGAAGATGCCGACGACGAGTGAGGTGACGGCCGCGATCATGATGACCGCGAAGACGCCCAGGCCACGGCGCGAGGTAGCAGGGGCAGTCGCGGCGGTCGAGGCCACGACGGCCGGTGCAGGTGAGTACCCCTCGGGCTGGACCGGTGCCGGCTCAGGCGGCATCACGGGCTCGGGGCTGTTCTCCGACATGCTTGTCCTCTCACGGTTCCTGGCACCAGGCTAGGCTGCCTGAGATCACAGCGACAGCGGAGGTGCGTCATCGCAACCACATCAAGGCCCCTGAATGCAGAGTCCTGGACTCTCGCCAACGACTGGCTCGATGAGTCAGAGGCCGTGCGCACGGCGCGTGCCAAGGCAGCCGATCTCGGCTCCGACGCCATCAGTCCTTCGACGGCTTCCCTGCTGAGCGTGCTCGCAGCCTCCGTCAACGCCTCGGCAGTGGTCGAGATCGGTGCGAGCACCGGTGTCTCCGGCGCCGCACTTCTCGCCGGCATGACCGACGAGGGCATCTTGACCTCCATCGACGTCGAGGCCGAGAACCAGCGCGTGGCCCGAGACACCTTCACCGCACTTGGCTACGACCATGTGCGTACGCGCCTGATCACCGGCCGCGCACTCGAGGTGCTCCCCCGACTGCAGGATTCCGCGTACGACATCGTGTTCGTCAACGGTGATCGCACCGAGTACCCCGCGATCGTTGCCCAGGCACGACGACTGCTCCGCTCAGGTGGCTTGATCATTCTGAACTCGGCACTCGGCACCGGTGGCCTTGCTGACTCCGGTCAGCGCGAGGCCGGGCACCAGGCATTGCGCGAGGCCGCGAACACGTTGCGCGATGAGGATCACTGGCTGCCGGCATTGCTCACCGTCGGCAATGGCCTGCTCATCGCGACCCTTCGTACCGCGGAGTAATTCGCTGGAACCTCGACATGACATGAGCCCCGCCCCTCAGTGAGGGACGGGGCTCATGAATGTCAGGTACTAGGAGAACAGGACCAACAGCTTCTCGCCGAGCTCCTTGGCCTCTTCGCCATTGAGCTCAACAACCAGGCGTCCGCCACCTTCGAGCGGTACGCGCATGACGTAGCCGCGGCCCTCCTTGGTCACCTCGAGCGGGCCATCGCCCGTCCGTGGCTTCATCGCGGCCATGTGGAACCCCTTTCGTGCTGGGCGGAGCCCAGAAAACCTTGGCTTTTATTATCTCGCATGGGGTTCGGAGCGCTCGGGGCGGGGCCAGGAGCGGGCAGGTCACGTATTTTCGGGACGATTCTGGACCTGGCGGAGGCTGGGGTCTCGTCTAGCGTTGAACTATGAGAAGTCGCCTTTCCGCCCTGGCCGTCGCCTTCGTCACTACAACCGCAGCAGGACTCTGGCTTGCCGCCAGCCCGGCCTCGGCCGGAATGCCGTCCACCGGCAGCTCGAGCATCCTGTTCTCCGTGGCCTCGCCGAGCTCCACGGTGTCGACGGCCGAGGGTGTCACGACGCTCATCCTGCCCGCCGATGCCAGCATCAGCTGGTTTGCCGACAGGCCGACCCGCGCCGCGGGCACCTCCAGCCTGCAGTCACTGGCCAGCAAGTGGAGCGACTACGGGTTTGCCAAGACTCCGCCCAATGCCGCACTCGTGATGCGCAAGGGAGGCAAGACCTCTCAGGTTGTCGTGATCCTCAGCAAGCCGAGAGTGGCTGACGGCAATGTCTCGTTTACTGCACGCACCGTTCCCGGCAATCGCACGATCTTGAAGATGCACACCATGCATCCGCTCATGCCCGGCAACTACGGCGACACTGAGGTCTTCATCGACGGGGCCTCCGTTACCGGACTTCAGTTCTCCCAGTACTGCCAGACCGCGACACCTGCTCGACAGGACACTTCGACAGGTGCGGTCACTCTCACCGGAAACTCGATGACACTCGATGACTTCAGTTACAACGTATGTCAGCGGTATGGCTTCCGTGACTCGTTCGGGTCAGACAAGATGTGGCAGGACGCACGCAATGCCTATTACGCGTATTGCAATCCGTCGCCTTCGCAGAAGAACTGCTAACGCACTGAGATTCTGCTACCGCTGCTCGTGCGCTGCACGCCTCTCGGCTTCGGCAAGCCGGGTGCGGAGATCTGCGATTGTCTCGTCGACTTCGTCCATCCGGTAGCCGCGGATAACCACGTCGAAGCCGGCCTCGGCCGGCTTGCGGTCTGCAGGTGCCTCCGGCAATTCGCCAAGGCGACCGACCGATGCCAGGGCAATGCAGGCAATGACGGCGATGGCCACGAGGACGAAGACGAACATCACGTGCCCATCACACCATGAGATGCCCAGTCTGCGGCGATCAGGCCGAGGGAATTCTCGACAGATGTTGACCACTGCAGTTGCGCCTCACCGTGTTCGTTGACGAAACCGGTGCTGCGCCAGTGCTTGACCTGCGCGCGAAGGTGCGAATAGTCGTCCCAGGGGTCAAGGGCCACAACCGGCTTGTCGTGCATGCGCAGATGGCGAGCAGTCCAGACCTCCATCAACTCTTCCAGCGTTCCGATGCCGCCCGGCAGCGCGAGGAACGCATCAGCGCGGTCGTCCATGATCGCCTTGCGCTGGCGCATATCGGTCGTGACGATCAGTTCGTCGGCATCGTGGTCGGCCATTTCCATGTCGATGAGCTTTTGCGGAATAACCCCGACGGTGTATCCACCACCTGCTCGTACGGCTCGGGCGACCGCGCCCATCATCGACACCGAGCCGCCGCCGGAGACCAGGCCCCAGCCCCGGGCTGCGATGGCAGTGCCGACCTCGGTGGCCAGGGCGCGGTACCGGTCGTCGATGGCCTCATTGGCCGAGCAGTAGACGCAGATCATTCGGGCAGAGTTCACGCAATCCACCCTAGAGGGGCTTGCACCCGAGGGAATCTAGTTGTATATTCAACAAACCGATTGATCTTTCAACTATTCAAGGAGATTCAGATGGCTGACCTCAGCGCAGCAAATGGCACCTGGGTGATCGACGCTGCCCACACCAACATCGGCTTCACCGCCCGCCACCTCATGGTGTCGAAGGTCCGCGGCCACTTCGCCGCCTTCGAGGGTGGCTTCACCATTGATGCCGCCAACATCGGCGCCAGCTCGGCCAACCTCACCATCCAGGCCGCCAGCATCGACACCGCCAACGCTGACCGCGATGGTCACCTGAAGTCCCCCGAGTTCCTTGACACCGAGGCCTTCCCGACCCTGACCTTCGTCTCGACCGGCGCAGCCGACAAGGGCAACATCGTCGAGGTCACCGGCGACCTCACCATTCACGGCGTCACCAAGTCCGTCGTCATCCCGTGGGAGTTCATCGGCGTGAGCACCGACCCGTGGGGCAACACCAAGGCCGGCTTCGAAGCAGAGCTCGAGATCAGCCGCGAGGAGTTCGGTCTGATCTGGAACGTCAAGCTCGAGACCGGTGGCGTGCTCGTCTCCGACAAGATCAAGCTCACCCTCGACGTTCAGGCACTGAAGGCCTAGTCAGCAGTAAGCCAGCTGCGCAATTGCATCTCGCATGAGCGCAACTGATCAATCGGGACGAATTCGTCCTTCATATGCGCAATCGATGGGTCCCCCGGTCCGAAGTTCAGGGCCGGGGTTCCCATTGCCGCAAAGCGCGCAACATCTGTCCAGCCGAACTTCGGCGCAGGAGTCGCACCAGTAGCCGCAAGAAAATCAATAGTCGCCTGACGTGACAGCCCAGGGGATGCAGCCGGGCTGACATCGACGATCTCGACTTCGTAGCCGTCGAATACTTCGCGCACATGCGCCAACGCCTCGTCGGTCGAACGATCCGGCGCAAAGCGGTAATTGACCGTCACGACGCACTCATCGGGAATCACGTTCCCCGCAATTCCTCCGCGAATGCCTACAGCGTTCAGGCCTTCGCGGTATTCAAGACCGTCGACCATCGGCCGACGTGCCTCGTACGACTCAAGCCGACTCATGATCTCGCCCGCGCCATGAATCGCATTGACGCCCATCCACGGGCGCGCACTGTGCGAGCGCTCGCCACGAACAGTGATGTCAGCGCGAAGGGTGCCCTGGCAACCGGCTTCGATGCCGGCATTCGACGGCTCCATCAAGATCGCAAGATCCGCGACAAGTAGTTCAGGATTGCTCTCGGCAAGATGCGCGAGGCCGTTGTACTTGCCCTCGACCTCTTCGCATTCGTAATACACGTAAGTCACGTCACGCACCGGCTCGGCAATGGTCGCGGCAAGCTTCAACGACACCGCGACACCGCCCTTCATGTCACACGCACCTAGGCCGAAGAGTCGATCGCCGTCGACATGGTGCGGCATGTTGTGGTTCTCGGGCACGGTGTCGAGATGACCGCCGATCAGCACGCGCTCAGCGCGACCAAGTTCAGTGCGAGCCACCACCGTGTTGCCCACACGGCTCACGGAAAGGTGCGCGAACTGCTGCAGGGCTGACTCGACGAGGTCAGCGAGATGCTTCTCGTCATGCGACACACTCGGGATATCGACAAGCGCAGCAGTCAGCGCCACCACGTCGACGGAGAGGTCAAGCCCTGCGCCTGTATCGAGATCCACATGGCTACGGTAGTGCGATGACCACCGCAGCAGCCGCAGACCTCACCGCAGTCACCGGGCCGGCATCGGCTACGGGCCTCGCCACCTACTACGGAGACCAGATCCTCGATGTCTGGTACCCCAGCCCCGCCCTCGGCCTAGACCCCATCGACGTGCCGGGCATCGGAAACGGCATCGACTCCGACGAGATCCGAGGCGTGCACGTGCGCACGCTGACCACCACGATCTCCGATCTTGCCGAGGCGCCCGTCGACACCGCAGATGCCTATCTGCGACTGCACCTGCTCTCGGCCCGCCTTGTCATGCCGCGCACTATCAACCTGACCGGCATCTTCGGGCTGCTGCCGATCGTGGCCTGGACCAACCTCGGGCCCGTTCCCGTCGAGCGCCTCACTGAGACCCGCCTGCATGCCCGTGCCAAGAGCATCAACCTCGTCGTGCACGGAGTCGATCGCTTCCCGCGCATGGTCGACTACGTCGTGCCCTCAGGCGTGCGCATTGCCGACGCCGATCGTGTCCGACTGGGCGCTTACCTGGCCAGCGGCACCACCGTCATGCACGAGGGCTTCGTGAACTTCAACGCGGGCACCCTGGGCAGCTCGATGGTCGAAGGTCGCATCTCCGCAGGCGTGGTCGTCGGTGACGGCTCCGATATCGGGGGCGGTGCATCGATCATGGGCACGCTCTCCGGCGGCGGTACCGAGGTCGTCACCATTGGCACCGGCACTCTGATCGGAGCCAATGCGGGTGTTGGCCTGTCACTCGGCGATAACTGCATCGTGGAGGCGGGTCTTTATGTCACCGCAGGCTCGAAGGTCACGCTGCCCGACGGCACCGTCGCCAAGGCCAAGGCCGTCTCCGGTGACAGCAACCTGCTCTTCCGACGCAATTCGCAGACCGGCGCCATCGAGATCAGCTCGCGCACCGACACATGGGGTGGCCTGAACGCCGCCCTGCACTCCAACGACTGAGGTCGGCAACGAAGAAGCCCCGACGCCATTGGCGTCGGGGCTTCTTGCGTAAGCGGTGCTTAGCGCTGGTCCATCGGGGTGTAGTCGCGAAGAACCTCGCCGATGTAGACCTGGCGCGGGCGGCCGATCTTGGTATCGGGATCATTGATCATCTCGCGCCACTGGGCGATCCAGCCCGGCAGACGACCGAGGGCGAAGAGCACCGTGAACATCTGAGTCGGGAAGCCCATCGCCTTGTAGATCAGGCCGGTGTAGAAGTCGACGTTCGGGTACAGCTTGCGCTCGATGAAGAAGTCATCGGAGAGCGCAACCTCTTCGAGGCGCAGTGCAATGTCGAGCAGTGGATCGCTGACGCCGAGTGCCTCGAAGACCTCGTAGGCACTCTTCTTCACGATCGCCGCACGCGGGTCGTAGTTCTTGTACACGCGGTGACCGAAGCCCATGAGCTTGACGCCGTCTTCGCGATTCTTGACCTGGCGGATGAAGGTGTTAACGCCGCCGCCAGATGCGTGAATGTTCTCGAGCATCTCGAGCACAGCCTGGTTGGCACCACCGTGCAGCGGGCCGAACAGTGCGTTGACACCGGCCGAGACAGAAGCGAAGAGGTTCGCATGCGAAGAGCCGACAAGACGCACGGTCGAGGTCGAGCAGTTCTGCTCGTGATCTGCGTGCAGGAGCAGAAGCTGATTGAGCGTGCGCGAGATGACCGGGTTGACCTCGTAGGGCTCAGCCGGAACGCCGAAGGTCATGCGCAGGAAGTTGTCGACGTAACCGAGCGAGTTGTCGGGATACAGCATCGGCTGGCCCATGGCCTTCTTGTGCGCGTATGCGGCAAGGGTCGGCACCTTTGCGAGCAGGCGGATGGTCGAGATCTCGACCTGTGCGGGATCAAAGGGATCCAGGGAATCCTGGTAGAAGGTCGACAGCGCCGACACCGATGATGAGAGGACGGGCATCGGGTGCGCATCGCGCGGGAAGCCGTCGAAGAAGTTACGGAGATCTTCGTGCAGCATCGTGTGCATGCGAATCTGGTGCTTGAACGAACTCAGCTGATCCTCGGAGGGCAGCTCGCCGTAGATCAGCAGGAAAGCGGTCTCGAGGAAGCTCGACTTCTCGGCCAGCTGCTCGATCGGGTAACCGCGGTAGCGCAGGATGCCGGCATCGCCATCGATGTACGTGATGGCCGACGAGCAGGCAGCGGTATTGAGGAAACCGTGATCGAGGGTGACGTGTGCCGTCTCCTTCATCAGCGGAGCGATGTTGAGACCGCTCTCGCCCACGGTTGCCGGAACCTCGGGAAGGGGCAGTTCGCCACCGGGGTGCTTAAGGACGAAGTCGGTCACAGATCCTCCTGGAAAACGCATGCGGGGTCGCCGCTTAGCCGTTGTGGTAACCGTACCGACCCCGTGGACACGGGTGAAATGGGTTTGGCCTCTAGGTCTGTGAGATGACTCTCACCCGAGGGACAGGCGCTCGGCGAAGGCCTCGACGGCAGCATCCGTGGCAGTGAACGCAATGCGAACGTGGTGCGACCCTGCAGTGCCGTAGAAGTCACCGGGCGTAACCAGGATGCCCCTGTCGGCGAACCAGCTGACGGTCTCCCAGCAGGGCTCACCGCGGGTGGCCCACAGGTACAGACCGGCTTCACCGTGATCGATGGTGAAGCCATGCGCGCGCAGAGAGTCCGCAAGGATCTGACGGCGAGTTCGGTAGAGATCGCGCTGGGCGGTCACGTGGGCATCGTCGGAGTACGCGACAGCGGCAGCGTGCTGCACGGGAGCCGGCACCATCAGGCCTAGATGCTTGCGCACCACGAGAAGAGCGCGAAGTACCTCGGGATCACCCGCAGTGAAGCCGAATCGGTAGCCCGCCAGGCTCGAGCGCTTCGACAGCGAATGAACGGCCAGCACGCCTTCATGGGTGTCACCGGAAACCGACGGATGCAGCACCGAGACCGGCTCGGCATCCCAGCCGAGCTCGATGTAGCACTCATCGCTGACGAGCAATGCTCCGGTGGCACGGGCATACGCCACGAGCTCGCGTAGTCGTTCGGGCGTCAGAACTTCGCCTGTGGGGTTCGACGGAGAGTTGATCCAGATCAGGTCAGCGCGGTCTGCAGTCTCCGGTGCATCGGTTGCCGTGATGCGGGCACCGACGAGAGCCGCGCCCACGGCGTAGGTCGGATACGCCACTGTCGGGATGATGACGTGCGACTCGGCACCGAGCCCGAGCAGGGTCGGCAGCAGGGCGATTAATTCCTTGGAGCCGATCGTCGGCAAAATGGCATCCGGGCTGACGACGGCACCAAGAGTTCGCTGCGCCCAGTCGGCGCATGCGCGTCGAAGATCGGGAGTTCCGACAGTCGTGGGGTATCCGTGAGCGTCAGAGGAATCGCGCAGTGCGCGCTGGACGATCTCCGGGGTGGAATCAACCGGGGTGCCGATTGACAGATCGACGATGCCGCCGGGATATGTACGCGCACGCTCGCCGAACGGCGTCAGGAGATCCCAGGGGAAATCCGGAAGCCGCTCGGCGGGCGACGACATGATCAGTGGTCGTGCTCCTGCGGCGGCACGGTGGCCAGCAGCGCAGCATCAGTGGTCTGGGCGCCGAGCTTCGCGGCTCCGCCCGGTGAACCGAGATCAGCGAAGAACTCCGCATTGGCTGCGGTGAAGTCCTTCCACTCATCGGGGACGTCATCCTCGTAGAAGATGGCCTCGACGGGGCAGACGGGCTCGCAGGCACCGCAGTCGACGCACTCATCGGGCTGGATGTAGAGCATCCGGCCACCCTCGTAAATGCAGTCGACAGGGCACTCTTCGATGCAGGCCTTGTCCTTCAGGTCTACACAGGGCATTGCGATGACGTAGGTCACCTGAACCTCCGAAATATGCGGTTGATCTCTGGCGTGGGGGTAAACCTACACACACCGGGTCCGACTTCGGCCGATAGGTGACCAAGGCGACATGACCCTAGGCTGAGGGGGTGCACCTCTACGACACCAAGGCCAAGTCCGTGGTGCCGATCGTGCCCGCCCATGCCGGCTCCTTGAGCATCTACGCGTGCGGGCCGACCGTCTACCGCGATGCCCACGTCGGCAATATGCGCACCTTCTTGCTTCCCGACCTAATCCGCCGAGCCGCCGAGGCCGAGGGCCTCCAGGTGCGCCTCGTGCAGAACATCACCGATGTCGGTCACATGGCCGATGACACCGGGCTTGGCGATGACGCCCTCGGGGCGATTGACGAAGGCCAGGGCGGTGGCGAGGACAAGGTGCTGGCGCAGGCCGCCCGCGAGGGGCGCGGGGCACTCGCCGTAGCTCGCGCGTACGAAGACGCCTTCCACCGAGATCTCGCCCTGCTGAACATCTATCCCGCCGACGTCTACCCACGGGCCAGCGACTCGATCCCGCTGATGATCGAGCTCATCACCACCTTGATGAATTCCGGTCACGCGTACGTCGGTGGCGACGGCTCGGTGTTCTTCGACGCCCGCAGCTACCCCAAGTACGGCGAACTCAGCGGCAACAAGCTCGACCAGCTTCGACCAGGCCATCGCTTCGATGCCGGTATCGATGATTCCAAGCGCTTCCATGCCGACTGGGCACTGTGGAAGAAGTCCGGCCCGAACCGCACGCAACTCGTCTGGGACACCCCGTGGGGCGCCGGCTTCCCGGGTTGGCATACCGAGTGCAGTGCGATGAGCCTGCACTTCCTCGGTGACACCATCGACATCCATACCGGCGGCATCGACCTGCGCTTCCCTCATCATGAGGATGAACGCGCGCAGAGCAACTCCATCACCGGCACTGAGGTCGTACGGCATTGGGTGCACGGCGAGCACTTGCTGTTCGAAGGTCGCAAGATGAGCAAGTCCACGGGCAACGTCGTTCTCGTCAGCGACGTCGTCGGGCGCGGCTTCGACCCGCTTGCACTGCGCCTGGCCTTTATGTCGAATCGCTATCGCCAGCAGCTCAACCTGACCTGGGAATCCATCACTGCCGCCGACACCACGATCAAGCGGTGGCGCGAACGCGTGGCGCAGTGGGCGACTGGCGCATCGGCAGCGCTTTCCGCCGAGCATCTGCAGGCAATGAAGGCCGCTTTCGCCGACGACCTCGACACCCCACGTGCAATTACCGTGCTTCGTGATCTCGAGAAGGACCCTTCGATCACCGACGGATCAAAGCTCGAGACCTTCCTCGCCGCGGATCGACTCCTCGGCCTCGACCTCGCACGCGACATCGGCAAGGCACCAGTGGTCGTGGAACTCACTGACGAGGCCGCCGACTTGCTCGAGCAGCGTCGCATCGCACGTGCCGAGAAGCAGTGGGCGCGCAGTGATGAACTCCGTGAAGCGCTTGCCGCACTCGGCTTCGCAGTTACCGATACGGCCGACGGCCAGGTAGTAGTCGCTACCTAGCCGACTTCGAAGGCTGAGGCGTTGCCTTGCCCGGCTTTTTACTGGACTTCGGAGATGGGCTCGCATCCTGGGTCGGCGCACCATCACCGCTCGATGCAGCCGAGGCCTTTGGCTTTCCGCTCGCTGACGCCGAGTCACTTACCTTCGCGCCGGGCTGGGCTGTCGTCGAGCCAGGGGGAGCACAGGTGGCCTTCGCATTCGGCTTCGAGCTCGGCTTAGGAAGTTCGCCGGGAAGACACTCAGGCAACGGCTTGGGTTTCTTGCCGCAGATCACCTTAGGTGCGGGCTTGTATGCGGTGCTGAAAGTCTCACGCTTGGCCTCAGCACCATCCTTGTAGAACACGCGGTCGACATTGATGTCAAAGCCTTCCGAGCCCTCCTGACCCAGGCACTTATCCGACTTGTCGTAGATCGTGGCAAAGGGCTTGATGTTGGTCTTTGGACCGAATTCAGCCTTGATGTCGTCGTAGACCTTCGTGCTCCAGAAATTCACCGTCATCGACGTATTCGTCATCTTGGTCGTGATGAATACTCCGTATGGACTCGTGTTCTTGAAGCTCATGTCGAACAATCCCCAGCCGACCGTGGCCTCGAGACCTGCCTGGTATCGCGAGATGTAAATCGAGTGCGCCTGCACGTGCTCCGGTTGCATCCCGGCGAAGAAGGCGCCCGTCCACACTGTGGTTGCCGATGCCGACACTCCACCACCGAGGTCTTCGGCAAATACTCCGCCCGGGCCGATCAGGAATCCGACGGTGTAACCGTTCTTCACCGTGCGCTCGTGAATGGTGTCATTGAGTGAGAAAGTCTCTCCGGGCATCAGCAATGTGCCGTTGACGTACTTCGCAGCCTGGCCGATGTTCTGCACGCGATAGGCGGCGTACGGGAAGTGCTGGGTGAAGGTCGAGATGCGTTCGGTCACGCCAAGTGCCTGCGCCTGCTCAGTCGTGAGCTCAGGCTCACGCACGCCCATCGTCACGGTGACCGAGCGGTTCGGCTCGGGATTGCCGATCACGGTGAGCACCTGCGATGCCAATTCCTCGTCGGAGACACCATTGCCGACCACCGACGGCACGACAACCGGCTTGCCCTTGACGATCTCGAATGTCGCATTGCGACCCTTGGTCTCGACTCCCTTGAGCTGCTTGGCAATGGCCTGGTGCAGCACGGCGCCGTCGAGTGAGGGAACGAAGTGATCGCCTTCGGGCGTGAAATTGAGAGCGTGGGCAAGAGCCGGCGCAGGAATCGTCGCGACAGTGCCCGCTGCATCAACCTGAACAGGTGCGCTCATCGCACTCGCGGCCAGGGCCTTGGCCTGATCAACCGCCGCCGGCGTGATGGTCGGCTCCGCGGCAGCCACGGGGGCTGCGAGCGGATGGCGCGGCAGCATGAACGCGGCACTGAGCTTGTCGGCCATCGCGGCTTGATCGAGAGCGAGACCTGGCTTGCCCGGCACGACCTTCGTGCCCTTCTTCGTCACGCTGATACTCGGCTCGATCGCGGGCTGATCAATGGTGTCAGCGAGCTGCGCGACCTGCGATGACAGCTTTGCGGTGTCGATATTCGTGACCGGCTCCAGTTGATGAGTGCCAGCAAGACTGCCGATCATGGCGAACGGATTAAGCGTGCGACCTGAGGCCTGCTCGACCGTGGCCTCAGCATCGAAGGTCAGGCCTGCGGCCACCGGATCGACCTGCAACTGCTGCTCGCCGGAGCGCACCTTGAGCGGCTTGGTCGCCACCTTGCCAATCGAGTCATTGAGAGTGGCGACCGCTTCCTCGCGGGAGAGGCCGCCGATATTGACGCCATTGACCGTGGTGCCGGAGCGCACTCCGCCACCGGTCACGACGATGGCTGCGACATAGAGAGCGATGAGGACGGCGACAGCCGCGAGGCCGATCAGGATGAGCTTGCGTGCGGCATCGGATGCAGGCAGCTGCCAGCGATGCTCGGTCACGGGTGAGGCTCCCAGGTGCGTGGTGTCGCGCCGACGGCCGTCGACTCACCATGGTAGGCCGACGAGACGGGCATTTCGGATGTGCGACTCACCCCCGACGGGGCCAATGGTCCGTAGATCTAGGCAAGGCGCGGCGCGGCGCGCCGCAGTGGCACCGGGATAGTCGCGGTAGCGGCGGCCAGAACTACTCCGCCGATCAGGTAGAACAGCTGCCGCCCACCGCCCGAGAGCGCGATGCTGCCGCCGGGTGACTCCGAGCTCAGGAGAACGGTCATGGCAAGCCATCCGATGAACGCAGCCCAGGCCGACCAGCGAGTCATGGCCAGCCAGGCAGCGCCGCGCACGGTGAGCACGAGGACCAGAAGTGCCAGCAGCGCGCCCCAGGGAATCACCACATAGCCCCAGGGCGACTCCCAGACGTAACGCATGGCCTGCACGTAACCCCCGAGAATTCCTATGACGATTCCCGCGAGCAGACCGACCATTCCGAGGCCGAGCCGACGTGGCGGCATCGACTCTGTGCCGACCGGTGTCGGATCAGCCATCAGGCCGGGATCCCGGCGAAGAGATCAGTCTCGAGGCCGGCGGCATTGCGCGAGGTCCCGGGCTCACCGAGTGCGAGTCGGAAGTATTCGGAGGAGAAGGCTTCTGCGCCCACGCCATCAGCCAAAGCGAATAGCCCGCCGTCGACACTGATCTGAGTGCCGTGCGCACGCATTGCTGAAAGCTTGCGCGGCAGGAACTCGGCTCCTTCGATCACCGTGGTGATGAGTTCATCATCGCAAGCGAAAGGAATGTCGTCGGGATCCATCATCGCGAACTCGCTGTCTGAGCCCTGCGCCTTCAGTGCCTCGATCGATGCACGCATGATGCTCTTGGGGAACGCTGGCCAGTACACCTTCGTGACGTGCCATGGTGCGCCGAGTTCAGGACGGAAAGTCGCCGATGCAGCGAGATCCAGCGCGTAGTGCGTGACGCGATGCGCCTGAATGTGATCGGGGTGCCCGTAGCCACCGAAGTCGTCATAGGTCACGACAACCTGCGGCCGCACCTCGCGAATGATCGGCACGAGTTCGAGTGCCGCGACGAGGAGGTCAGTGCGCCAGAAGCAATCCGCGCGATCGTTCGGGGGCGTGCCCACCATGCCTGAGTCACGGAACCGGCCGGGGCCGCCCAGCAGTCGCCAGTCAGTGATGCCCAGTGCCTTCATGGCCTCGGCAAGCTCGGTCTGGCGATGTGCGCCGAGGGTGTCGGTGCGATCGGCTGCCAGATGCGCGAGGTCTTCGAGGATCACCTCGCCCTCCTCGCCAAGGGTGCAGGTGACCAGGGTGACCTCGGTGCCCTCGGCCGCATACTTGGCCATGGTGATGCCGGTGCCGATGGTCTCGTCATCGGGATGGGCATGGACGAGGAGGAGTCGCTGAGTCACCCGCCCAGGGTACCGAGAGGCCCTAGGTAGGGCACGATGCGCATATGAGCATTGAAGCCGCGGGCACTGAGACCTTCCCCCGACAAAAGGCGCGGACGCGCTTCTTCCAGCTCGGGCGCCCACGCTCATTCAGTTGCTCACCCACGGGTGCGCGTGCACTCTTCATCCGAAGTGCGTCGGGCTCCGACGACCAAGGGTCGCTCTGGCTGCTTGATCTCAACGCCACTACTCCCGAGACCCTTCTCGTCAACGCCGCGAACCTCGGTGGCAGCGATCTGGATCTACCTGACGCCGAGAGGGCACGACGTGAGCGCATGCGCGAGGTCGCAGCCGGCATCACGAGCTTCAGTACCGATAGCGCCATGACGCGCGCACTCTTCACGGTGTCAGGCATTCCGTATCTCATCGACGTTCCCCAGACTGCCGACACTGACATTGTTCCGACTGAACTCCCGGCACCCGGCCCTGTGGTCGATCCGCGCTTGAGCAGCGACGGCGCGCATGCCGCCTTCGTCGTCGACGGCGCTTTCTACGTCGTCGAACTTGCGACCATGACTGTCACCTCACTCGCAGAGCCGGAGGGAGAGAACGACTTCTGGGGCCTCGCCGACTTCATCTCCGCAGAAGAGCTTGAGCGCCTGCGCGGCTACTGGTGGCTTGAGGGCTCGCGAAGCCTGCTCGTGCAGCACACCGACGAGAGCAACGTGGAGATTCGCTGGATCAGCGATCCGGCGAATCCCGAGAAGGAGCCGGTGCAGCACCGCTACCCGATCGCGGGTACCGCGAACCCTGACGTGCGCCTGGCGATACTGGGTCTCGACGGCACGCGTATCGATCTTGACTGGGATCACGAGGCTTTTCCGTACGTCAGCTCCGTGCACGTAACCGAGGGCGGAGTCGTTATCAGCCTCCTCACCCGAGACCAGCGCACCCAATCGGTGTGCACACTCGATATCGCGACGGGTGCACTCACCGAGATTGCTCAGCACGCTGACAATTGCTGGATAGACGTCATTCACGGCGTTCCTGCATTTGCGAGCGACGGGCGTCTGATCGAAGTACTTCCGGATACCGCCACTGACACCTACCGAGTTCATGTGGATGGCGTACCGGTCTCCGCCGCCGGTCTGCAGGTGACGGCGGTCATGGAGTCAGCTCATGATCATCTGATCGTGCTGGCACAGCCCACGGCGATCACCCAAGCGGGATACCGCATCGGATTCGATGGCTCCTGCGAGGCGCTTACCGATACCGATGCCTGGAGTTCCCTAACTGCAGGCGGCGAGATGCGCATCATGATGCGCACGAGCGCCACGGAGACTCGCACGGAGTACACGGCGTCCAACGGTGCAACTTCACACGTGATCACCAACCTGGCCGAGACTCCGATCATCACGCCCCAGGCGCATTTCGTCACCGCAGGCGCACGCGGGCTCAATTGCATCGTGCTGCTGCCCACCGGCTACTCACGCGGTGGCGAGAAGCTGCCGGTGATCATGAGCCCGTATGGCGGCCCACATGCGCAGCGCGTCATCAGTGCGGCCGGCAGTTTCCTCACCGAGCAGTGGCTCGCCGATCAGGGCTTTGCTGTCGTCATCGTCGATGGCACGGGCACGCCTGGCCGCGGGCCGGCCTGGGAGCGCGAGATCCATCTCGATCTCGCTACCGGAATCCTTCAGGACCAAGTCGATGGCCTGGAGGCATGCGCCGCTCAGTTCCCGGAACTCGACCTCGACCGAGTCGGAATTCGCGGCTGGTCATTCGGCGGCTATCTGGCCGCACTCGCAGTGCTTGATCGCCCGGACCGCTTCCATGCCGCCGTCGCCGGTGCCCCCGTCACAGAGTGGCGGCTTTACGACACCGCGTACACGGAGCGTTACCTCGGTGATCCTGCCGCGAACGCAGATGCCTACGACCTCAGCTCACTTCTGCCGCGGGCACCGAAGCTCATTCGCCCGCTCTTGATCATTCACGGACTGGCAGACGACAACGTGCTGGTCGCACACACCCTTCAACTGTCGTCCGCCTTGCTGGCCGCAGGCAGGGCACACGATGTGCTTCCCCTCAGCGGCGTCACGCACATGACACCGCAAGCCGTCATTACCGAGAACTTGCTGCTCACCGAGGTGGAGTTCTTCACGTCAGCTCTGCGCGCGTAAGCGCAGAGCAGGCTGGAAGCTACTTGGTCTTTTCAGCAGCGAAGCCAATATTGACAACGTCGTACTGACTGTCGAAGGCGCCTGACGTCGTCACGTTGCTCAAGCCTGCAGGTCGGTATTCCAGGGTCTGCATGAACGCGAGCGGGATGTACGCGGCCGAATCGAGAACCAGTCGGTCGATGATTCGTCCGACATCGGCTTGCACGATCGGATCCGAGGACGCAATCTCCTTCGAGGAGAGCAAGGCATTCACGGTAGGAATATTGAGCTGGGCAATATTCTGCCGATAGGGCTTGCCCGGCGCGATGCTGCCGGCCAACGGGCGCCAATATCCCGCGACTCCTGGCAGGGTTGCGGAGTAATTCAGATAGACGGCATCAAGCCCGAGTTCACTGACTGCCTTCTGCGACTGCACGGTGGCTGAGTAGTCGAGTGCGTTGATCGCTTTACCCACGACAGTGATGCCGACGCGAGCAAGTGATTCCTTGATCACCGTGAATGCAGCTAGACCGGTGGTGGAATCTGGAAAGCCCAACGTCATCGAGAATCCCTGGGCCTTGCCACAGGATTCCAGGGCGGTCTTGGCTGCCGTCACGTCGCCGGAGCCGTCACCAACCGAGTAAGGCTGGTAGTTGGCATCAAATGAAGCGATTGTCGGTGCCGACAAGGTGGTGGCCGCGGCCGCACCGATATTCGGCTCACCCGCAGGAGCCCCGAGTACTTGCCGAAGTGCCGTGCGGTCAACCGCAGAGTAGACCGCTTGACGGCAGGTATCCGTGGCGAGTGCACCAGTGGTCGGCGTAAACGCGAGCATCGTGACCTGACCCGTTCCCGGGTTATCAGCATGGGTCGCGCGCGATGGATCTCGAAGGATGGATTCGGTAAAGCCCGGATTCGTGCGCGAGGTCAACGCAAGGTCAACGGCATCCATCAGCAGCAATTGATTGGCCTGGGTGGGGGTAGTGGTCCAGGTGATGTGCATGTCAGTAACCAGCGGCGCGCGCACTGAGTCACTCGACGGATCCCACATCTCATTGCGGACTAGATGAGAGGGGTTAGCCGATTCCGCCGCGAAGGGTCCGGAGAACTTCAGGACATCTCCGGGCGCGACCGGTGCTGCGATGGTCAGTGCCGCCACTGCATCAAAGTCGTGGAAGGGTCGATCCAGATGGACGGTCATCGTGCGATTGACGCCGAAATCGATTGACGTGATGGCGAAATCACCTCGACGCAGATCGAGGTTGCGGAGCCCTCGAGCGACGTCAATCGTCGTCAGCGGGGATCCGTCATTCCACTTCAGATACGGCTTGAGCGTGTACGTCCAGGTCGTGCCCTCGGCATTCGGCTGCCCGAGATCCGTGGCGAGATCGGCGGTCACCACGGAGCCCGCGCGTCCGGGTGCCGACACGTAAGTCGTGAGCTGTCGGGCCATCGCGCGCTGGAGGTTTGCGCACGCGGCGGTGATGGTGAGTTCGGGCTTCCATCCACCGCAGGAGCCTGGCACCGCAATGCGCAATCGGCCGCCGGCCTGCTCCGACGGATTCACGACGGAACCCAGCGCCTCATTGAAGCCCGGCGCGATGGTTCCCGAGGGCGCTGGGGCGGGGGCTGAGCTCGTGGCGCATGCCGAGACCACTGCGACTGCAGTGAGAAGTCCGCCGATGACGAGCGCGAACCGCCGCACTCCGAACGGCATTCGAACGATGCCCATGATGAAAATCAGACTAGTCGCGGTCAGGATCCCCGACGTAATCGGCGGTGACCGGGCCACCAAGGCCCTCCTCGGCCATGTCAGCAATCACCTCACTGGGTGCCTCGACATCACGGTGAGGCATCTCGACCAGCCCGGAGTTCGGGCCTTCGATCCGCGTACCGATCACGACGTCGGTCATCGGGAAATGACAGGCCAGTACGTGACCGGGAGCCACTTCGACCAGCTCAGGGATCTCGACCTTGCAGCGATCCTGCGCGCGGAAACAACGGGTGTGGAACACGCAGCCGGAGGGCGGGTTCATCGGGCTCGGCAGGTCACCGTTCAAAGTGATCTGCTCTCGCTGCTTCTGCCGATCAGGGTCAGGCAGCGGAATCGCCGAGAGCAAGGCGTGCGTGTACGGGTGCAGCGGGCGCGAGTACAGCACGTCGCGACTTGCCAACTCGACGATGTGACCGAGGTACATCACTGCCACTCGCTGGGAAATCTGCCGAACGACCGACAGGTCATGGGCCACGAAGAGATAGGAGATACCGAAGTCCTCCTGGAGATCCTTGAGCAGGTTGACGATCTGCGCCTGAATCGAGACATCGAGTGCAGACACCGGCTCATCGCACACGATCAGCTTCGGCCGAAGTGCAATGGCACGCGCAATACCGATGCGCTGACGCTGACCACCACTGAACTCACTCGGGTAGCGGTTGTAGTGCTCGGGGTTCAGGCCCACGCGCTCCATGAGCTCTTGGACCGCTGCGCGCACTCCCCCGGGCGGGTCCACTTTCTGCACCTGGAACGGACCGCTGATGATGGAGCCGACCGTGTGACGCGGATTTAGTGCGTTGTAGGGATCTTGGAAGATCATCTGAGCCGTGCGCCGGAAGGGCACGAGTTCCTTCTTGCTCAGATCAGTGACATCGACGCCGTCGAGCTCGATGCGACCGCCGGTCGGATCGATGAGGCGCAGGATGGATCGACCAGTGGTCGACTTTCCGCAGCCGCTCTCGCCAACGAGGCCCAGGGTCTCACCGGCGTTGACGTCGAAGCTCACGCCGTCAACCGCCTTCACCTGACCCAGTGAGCGACGGAAGAGGCCGCCCGACTTCACCGGGAAGTAGGTCTTGAGATCAGTGACGCGTAGCAACGGCTGGTCGCTCATGCCTGACCTCCGTGGAACACATGGGTGACCTCCGTGGAGATGCGTACCCTTTCGGCCTCATCCAGGTGGCAACGCACGAAGTGGTCGGCGTTGATCTGGAGCAGTTCGGGGCGCTGCATCTCGCACGTCGTGCCGCCCACCAGGTGCGAGTAGGAGCAACGCGGCTGGAAGACACAGCCAGGAGGCAAGTTGATCGGTGACGGTGGATTTCCCGGGATCGGGTCGAGTCGATCCGATGTCACTTGATCTAGACGCGGAACTGACGAGAGCAGGCCAAGCGTGTACGGCATCTGCGCGCGGTAGAAGATGTCGTCGACATTGGCGCGCTCGACAAGTCGCCCGCCGTACATGACTGCGACATCGTCAGCTACGTCAGCTACGATGCCGAGATCATGAGTGATGAGCACGACCGCGGTGTCGAACTCACTCTGCAGCGAGGCGATTAGTTCGAGAATCTGCGCCTGCACTGTGACATCGAGAGCAGTAGTCGGCTCATCGGCGATCAGGAGTGAGGGCGAGTTGATGAGTGCCATCGCGATCATGACGCGCTGACGCATTCCGCCAGAGAGTTGATGCGGGTACGTGTCGGCACGTGACTTCGGGTCAGGAATGCCTACGCGACCGAGCATGTCGATGGCTTGCGCCTTGGCATCGGCCTTGCTGACCTTCTGATGCACGCGCACGGCCTCGCTCAGCTGCGCACCGATCTTGTAGAAAGGATGAAGGCTCGACATCGGATCCTGGAAGATCATCGCCATCTCGCTGCCGCGCAGCTTGCGCACATCGTCATCGCTCATCGCGACGATGTTCTGGCCGTTCAGCCATACCTCGCCGCTGATGTGCCCTGCCTTGCGGTTGATCAGGCCCATGATCGCTTGCGCTGACACGCTCTTGCCGGAACCGGATTCACCGACGATGGCCAGAGTTTCGCCTCGCTCGATCGAGAACGACACTCCCTCGACCGCGTGAACGAGGCCACCCTCGGTCGGGAATGACACCGTGAGATCGCGGACATCCAGGAAAGCGCGAGTCGAGTCGCTCATCCGAGCCTCACCCTCGGGTCAATCGCCGCGTAGAGCAGGTCGACGATCAGATTCGCGACGATGATGAAGGTCGCCGTGACCAACGTGATGCCGACGATCACCGGCAGGTCTGAGTCGTTCACCGAGCTGATGGCGAGAGAGCCGATTCCCGGCAGGCTGAAGAGACTCTCGATGATGATCGCGCCGCCGAGCAGTCCGGCAAGATCAAGGCCAGCGGCGGTGACAATCGGCGTGAGCCCTGCACGCAGGGCGTGCTTGCCGATCACGGTGCGCTCCGGCAATCCCTTGGCGCGAGCAGTGCGGATGTAATCCTCGCCCAGCACCTCGAGCATCTGGTTGCGCGTTAATCGCATGTAGAAAGCCGCGTAGAGGATTGCCAGGATGATCCACGGCAGGATCATCGTCTGCAGGAATCCGATCGGGTTCTCTTGAGGCGGCACCCACGAGGGATACGGCAGCAGGTTCCACTTGATGATGATGAAGAAGATGGCCAGCAGGCCGATGAAGAATGAGGGCAGCGAGTAGCCGACGAGCGAGACGCTCATCACCGTCTTGTCGCGCCAGGTGCCACGTCGAATAGCAGCGTACACGCCCAGTGAGATGCCTGCCACCATCCAGAAGACGAATGCTCCGAGGGCGAGCCAGATCGTGGTGGGCAGGCCGTCCTTGATCAGGATCAGCACTTCCTCGCGGCGACGGAATGAGTAACCCAGGCACGGAGCCGAGCAGTTGATCGGGTCAGGTGAGTTCGCGGCGTACGTGCGTCCGACGAACAGGCCCTTGAGGAATTCCCAGTACTGCTGCATCACCGGCAGATCAAGGCCGAGTCGATGCCTGTTTGCCTCGATGATCTCGGGAGTGCACGCCTTACCGCAGGTCAGGCGCGCGGGGTCAGTCGGCAGGATGCTGAACAGGATGAAGACGACAAGCGAAAGCAGCAGGAGAAGCAGCAGCATGCTGAGCACGCGTCGGACGACGTATGCGCTCATCTGCTCACCTGCCTTTCATGACTTGGGCCTTCGAATGTGATGCCGGGGCGGGCGCAGCGCGCCCGCCCCGGACCACGTACTACTTAGTTGGCGGACATGGCTCCGTAGGGCCATGAACCGTATGCCGGCCACAGGTAGACCTGGCTCTGGTTGACCTGCGTACCTGCCATGCGCTGGGTACGACCGAAGCGAGTCGGCACCACCACAACGTCCTTCATGGCCTGGGTGTTCAGGTCCTGCCACATCTTTGCCTGCTTGGCACGATCGGTTTCGATCTTCGCGGCGTCAGACGCAGCGGTGTACTCCGCGTTGTCGTACTGCGAGAGATTGAAGCCACCCGACGGGGTGAAGAGCTCGGGGATGATCGTCGAGGCGTTGGGCCAGTCAGGGCCCCAGCCTGCGTTGATCAGCTCATGAGCCTTCTTCGGATCGAAGACGACGCCGTAGTAGCTGCCAGGTTCGATCGGATTCGGCTTGGCCGTGATGCCAGCCTTGCCGAGTGACGACACCACGATCGCTGCAGCCTTATCGGCGGTCGGCGACTGCGGGTAGTCGAAGGTGATGGTCGGAGCGGCCTCGCCGGACTCCGCGATCAGCTTCTTGGCGTACTCGGGATCTCCGGTGTCGGGGATCTTCTGTCCGAGCAAGGTGTCCCACATGCCGGTCGGCGCGTAGTCAGCACCCATGTTGGGCTTGATCACGCCATCGGCGTAGTCACCGGAGAAGTCGCCACCGGCGTTCTTGCGCAGGGCCTCGCGATCGAGTGCCACGGCAATGGCCTGGCGGATCTTGAGGTTCGGCACCTTCTGGGTGTTGATGGCGAAGTAGCGCACGTAGGGATCAAGTGCGCTGACCGCACGGCCGTTGAACTGCGGCTGTGCCTCATTCGGGTTCGAGTAGACCACCGCAAGGTTCTCCGGCTCGACGCTCAGGTCGATCGCGGTCGCATCGGGCCCGGCGCTCTTGATCAGGCGCTGGTCGATGACCTTCGGATCGATGCCGTAGTCGACCTCCCATGAATCCGGCAGTGCCGGGCGGTAATCGTCACTGGCTGCGCTCCACTTGGGATTGCGAACCAGAACCATCTTGCCGCCCTTGCCGTTCTTGTTCTCCTGGATCATGTACGGACCGGATGACACGGGGGCATCGCCGTACTTCTCGCCCGTGTCGGCGGCCTTGGGAACCGGCGAGAACGCGAGCAGCGTGGTCGTGTAGTTGAAGTCAGGAACCGGACGCTTCAGGTTGAAGGTGATCGTCTTGTTGTCGGCAGAGCAGGTAACTGCCTTGTCGAAGAGATCCTGGCCGGTACCGACATACGGGCCCTTGTAGGCGGAGCCGCCTGCCGGGTCATCCGGAATGTCGAGCATCGAGATTGCGTAGGTCGGGCCACCGGTGATGACATCGGTGGCGAAGGTGCGCGAAACCCCGTACGCAACGTCTGCACAGGTAATGGGGTTGCCGTCCTGGAACGTGGCACCATCGCGGATGGTGAACGCCCAGGTCTTAGCACCGTTGGTGGCGGTACCGGTGTCGGTTGCCAGGTCAGGAACGACCGAGGTGCCCTCTGTGGGATCCGCCGAGAACTTGTACGACGTCAGCGTGCGGTAGATCGTGCCGCTGAAGAACGCGAGATCCTCACCGGTGTAGATGCGCTGCGGATCAACCTGATCGAACTGCTCCAAGTTGGTGAGGTAGTAGAGGGTGCCCCCCGCCTTAGCCTCACTGCCACCTCCGGAACTGCTACTTGAGCTCGAGCCTCCACCACAGGCGGAGAGCACGAGGGCTGCGGCTGCGCCGATGACGACGACGCCTGCACCCTTCTTCGCCATGCCCATCACTTTCCTCCATTCAACACACCGGGGATTCCGGTCTGACTAACCGTTGCTGCTCACTCCGAGGAGAAGAGACGGGACAACGGAAACCTTGGGTTCACTCATCACACGCGCCCCGATCGCGGATCGAGTGCATCGCGCACTGCATCGCCGACCAGGTTGAAGGTCACGACAAGCACGACAAGCACGACGCCCGGGATAAACAGGTAGCTCGGCACGACACTGAAGTACGAGACAGAGTTAGCGAGCATCGCGCCAAACGAGGTATCGGGCGGCAGCACGCCGATGCCGAGGAAGGAGAGAGCCGCCTCGGTGGCGATGTAGGTCGGGAGCGTGAGTGTCGCGTAGACGAGGATCGGCGCCCAGAGGTTCGGCAGGATCTCGCGGAAGAGGATGCGCGGAGTGCGAGCACCCATCGCAATTGCCGCTTCGACGTATTCACGCTCGCGCATGCTGAGCACTTGCCCGCGCACGATTCGGGCGAGATAAGGCCAGCCGAAAATGCTGAGCACCAAGATCATGTACAAAATGCGCGAGGGATTGCCCTCGGGAACTCCTAGTGAGCTGAGTCGCTGGGTCAGTACTCCCGACAGCGCCAAGATGATGAGCAGGAACGGGAAGGCCAAGATGAGATCCATCGAGCGGCCGATGACCGCATCGGTGCGACCACCCGCGTAGCCGGAGACGATGCCGATCACGGTGCCGAGGAAGACGGTGATGATCGTGGCGCTCGTCGCGATCAACAGCGAGATGCGCAAGCCGTAGAGAAGCTGGGCCAGGATGTCGCGGCCAGTGCCCCACTCGACACCGAGCGGATGAGCGCGACTGATGCCGCCCCAGTCACCAATGGGAGCGCCACCGGAGTCACTGATCGTCGCGCCGTCGAAGGTGTACGGGTCGACGCCGATCAGATTGCAGATGAGCGGGGCGAAGATCGCAATGAGGTACAGCAGGATCAAGATGACCAGGCAGGTCATGGCCACCTTGTCATGGCGGATCCTTGACCAGACAACCTGACGGAGGGAGCGCCCGGCCACGGAGGCAACAGGTGCAGCTGTCTCCGTGAGTGCCATCTGACCTCGTCAACGCGAATGGCACCCGGGGGTGGGTGCGTTCGCGAGGTTACCCAAAAGTAGGTAGTCCTGCGCCCTGACCGGCCAAACTCGTGGTCTCGTAATGGAATCGTCACAAATGGTGCGGAAACCGACTCTCACCGAGGTGAGGCGCCCACTCGCCGAGGCTGTCAGTCCTTGGACTTGCGCCCCGCGCGCACGCGATCGGTCTGCGAGAGCAGCACCTTGCGAATGCGCACCGTTCCCGGGGTGATCTCCACGCACTCATCCTCACGGCAGAACTCGAGTGCCTGCTCGAGGCTGAGCTGCTTGTGGGGGATGAGTGGAACCAGGACGTCACCGGAGGACTGACGCATATTGGTCAGCTTCTTCTCCTTGGTGGGGTTGATGTCCATGTCATCAGAGCGCGAGTTCTCGCCGACGATCATGCCCTCGTACACATCAGTGCCGGGGCCGACGAACATGGTGCCGCGCTCCTGCAGGTTCGCGAGGGCGAACTGCGTGGTCGGGCCGGTGCGGTCAGCAACCAGTGAGCCGGTCGGGCGGGTACGAAGTTCGCCGTGCCACGGCTCGTAGCGATCGAACACGTGATGCAGCAGGCCGGTGCCGCGAGTCTCGGTGAGGAACTCGGTACGGAAGCCAATGAGGCCACGGGCCGGCACGATGTAATCCATACGCACCCAGCCGGTGCCATGGTTCACCATCTGCTCCATGCGGCCCTTGCGCAGTGCCATCAGCTGGGTGACAACGCCGAGGTAGTCCTCGGGGATGTCGACAGACAGGCGCTCCATCGGCTCGTGCTTCTTGCCGTCGATGATTTTCGTGACAACCTGCGGCTTGCCGACGGTGAGTTCGAAATCCTCGCGGCGCATCATCTCGACGAGAATCGCGAGCTGCAGCTCGCCTCGGCCTTGGATCTCCCAGGTATCGGGGCGCTCGGTCGGATTCATGCGGATCGACACGTTGCCGACGAGTTCTTGCTCGAGACGCTGCTTGACCATGCTGGCGGTGAGCTTCTTGCCGCTCTTGCCGGCCAGGGGCGAGGTATTGATGCCGATGGTCATCGAGATCGACGGCTCGTCGACAGTGATGACGGGCAGAGCGATCGGATTCTCGAGGTCAGCGAGGGTCTCGCCAATCGTGATCTCCGGGATGCCCGCAACAGCGACGATGTCGCCGGGGCCGGCGCTCTCGACCGGAACGCGAGTGAGGTTCTCGGTCATCAGCAGTTCGACGACCTTGGCGCGCTCGGTGGTGCCATCGGCCTTCATCCACGCGACCTGCTGGCCCTTCTTGATCGTGCCCTGGTGAACGCGGCACAGTGCAAGACGACCGAGGTACGGCGAAGCATCAAGGTTGGTGACGTGCACCTGCATCGGCTTCTCGGGGTCGTACTTCGGTGCCGGGATGGTTTCCAGGAGTGTCTTGAAGAGCGGCTCAAGATTCTCCTCAGCCGGCATGCCACCGTTCTCGGGGCGAGTCAGTGAGGCGCGACCGGCCTTGGCCGAGGTGTAGATGATCGGGAAGTCGATCTGCTCTTCAGTGGCGTCGAGATCGAGGAAGAGCTCGTAGGCCTCGTCGACAACCTCTTCGATGCGCGAGTCGGGGCGGTCGACCTTGTTGATGACGAGCACGACAGGCAGGCGCTTCTGCAGCGCCTTGCGCAGCACGAAGCGGGTCTGGGGCAGAGGGCCCTCAGATGCGTCAACGAGCAGCACGACTCCATCGACCATTTCGAGACCGCGCTCGACCTCGCCGCCGAAGTCGGCGTGACCGGGGGTGTCGATGATGTTGAAGGTGACGCCACCGTCGGGTGCTCCCGGACCGGTGTAGTGAACAGAGGTGTTCTTCGCGAGGATCGTGATGCCCTTTTCGCGCTCGAGGTCCATGGAATCCATGACACGGTCATTGACGTCCTGGTTCTCGCGGAAAGCGCCCGACTGCCAGAGCATGGCATCGACAAGAGTCGTCTTGCCGTGGTCGACGTGGGCAATGATGGCAACGTTGCGGAGATCTTCGCGTGAATTCACCCCACAACCTTACGGGCGCAAGCCAATATCACGTTAATCGCCCCATGAATAGGGGTTGAACTCGAGAAATCGACTACTGAGGGTTCTCTGCCCGATAGACGTGCACGACCGCATTCGCGTGACCATGGCCCATTCCATGGGTGTCCTTGAGGAAGGCCACCTGCTCCATGTGGGTCTTGCCCTTGACCTTCTTCAGTTCCTTCATCCAGAAATCAATGGGCTTGCCGTACTTCTTCTCAATCGACGGGAAGTACGACTTCGGACCCGTGACCTTTTCGGCCATGAAATCCTCCTCGAACGACGGATCAGCGCGCGAATTGAAGCAGAGTCACGATGATCGCGATGATCATCAAGACAAGGGCCGGCGCCATGTCCTTGCCACCTTGCTTGGCACGAAGGTGCGCGATGACGGCACCAAGGAAGTAGAGCGCAAAGCCGATCGCTGCGAGAGTGCCAAGAATCGGAATCCAGATTCCCACCAGCAGCCCGAGCGATCCGAGAATTTCAATGGTGCCGAGAAGGCGGATCTGCTGAGTCTTCAAACCCAGGTGATACAGGTTGTCGACCACCTTCGGGTTCATGGAGAACTTGCCGAATGCGGAGAAGGTTGCCACGAGACCGAGAAGCGTGGCGAGGATAACGAGAGCGATGTTCATAGGGCCTCTTTAGTTCGGGGGTTAGGAAACCGCGTTGCCCTCACGTTACCGAGTGCGCGGCTGCTTCTTCGTGAGTGCGGGCAGGACACGCGTGACAAGGAGTGGTGCCAGGTCGTGCCTGCGTGACATCTCATCCGGATGCAGCCAGAGGAGATCCTCGATCTCCGCTCGCACGGCAAGGCCGTGAACCCACGGATGCTCGAAGATGTGGCCGTGCACGGAGTGACCGGGCTCGTTCGCCGCGGGCGCAGTCCACTCACCGAGGAAGGTGAGTGATGCCGGATCGAGCTCTGCACCAACCTCTTCGTGCAGCTCGCGAATGGCTGCCTGCGCCGGCGACTCACCCTCTTCGATCTTCCCGCCAGGAAGCATGTAGCGGGACGTTCCGCGCTTGCGCACGACAAGAATTCGGCCATCCCCATCACGAAGTACAACTGCCGACACGACAAAGTCAGGAATCGGCTTCAGCGCATCCTGACCATTCCACACGCGGCCAACCTACCTTCGCCAGCTATCTCCGTTGCGCTCAGCGCTAGGGTCAAATCCTCATCTCCTCGCGACAGGGACTCACATGGCAGTGCGCGAGATCGGAAGAGCACAC
>CALFIA010000225.1 GCA_937876275.1 uncultured Actinomycetes bacterium
ACGCGGAGTGCCGTAACGGTTTCCGGCGAACTCGGCCCATTCGAGGAACTCCCCCTGATTAACCATGGTCTCAAAGCGCTCACGGGTCACGAAGAAGTAATTAACACCGTCGATCTCGCCCTCACGAGGAGGTCGTGTGGTGGCACTTACGGACAGCCACACGCTGGGGTCAGTGCGAAGTGCCTCAGCCACGACGGTGCTCTTGCCGACACCCGAGGGCCCGGACACGACAATCAGCGGGGCTGCACTCATCAGATCACTCGCAGGAGCTCGAGTCGCTGACGCTCCCCCAAGCCCCGAAGTCGGCGCGATGCAGCGATGTCGATATCGCGCATGATGGCGTCTGCCTTTGCCGTGCCGACTCCCGGCAGCGCAGTGAGAAAGGCTCGAATAGGCAGAGCCCCCCAGGCCTGGTTTTGCTCACACGCCTCCAGAACATCACGAGCTTTCAAATCTCCCGATTTCAATCGCTGCCGGATGAGGGCGCGTTCTTGTCGCGATGCCAGTGCCCGTTCCAGGGCCTGGGTCCGCTGCTCGGGAGTACGACTCGGAGCACTCACCTGGCCTCCGGTAAGGAATCGCGGAGTGCTCGTGCGGCCGCACCGGGATCATCTGCACCGGTGATCGGGCGACCGATGACCAGGAGATCGGCTCCGGAAGCGAGGGCTGATTCTGGCGTGGCCACGCGCTTCTGATCCTGGACACCTGCACCAGCCGGACGAACTCCCGGCGTAATCAAGATGACGTCGGCAGGCACGGCCGATCGAATGGCCGCAACTTCCAACGGCGAACACACGATTGCGCGCGCTCCGGCACCGACGGCGAGGACAGCCAGCCGAACAGCTGCGTCAAGCGATGGCCCGCGCATCCCCACGGACTCCAAGGCGGCGTCATCTAGTGAGGTCAGGACCGTGACTGCCGTGATTCGAGTATCAGGAAGGGCCGCTGCCGCAGCGGCGATCATTTCCGCTCCACCCGCGGCATGCACCGTGAGGAAATCAGGAGAGAGGTGACGTACGGCGCTCGCGGCTCCCGCGACAGTAGCCGGTATGTCATGCAGTTTGAGATCGAGAAAGATCTTGGTTTCAGGCGCCCCCGCACGATGTGCCGCATCGCGCGCAGCCTCGACCGCTGCGGCACCATCACGACAAAAGACCTCAAGTCCGACTTTCAGGGTCGAGACATACGGAGCGGTAGTGAGGGCCAAGGAACTCAAGGTCTCGAGGTCAGGCGCATCGAGCGCCACTGCAATCGGTGCACTCATTCGACTTCGAACTCCTCGTCTTCGTCAGCGATGAGATCTGCATCCGCCGAACGGTGAGCGTACGAAATCGCATCACTCAAGCGAGAGAACCCATGATCAGCCAACTGCTGGGCCAGCTCATGCTGGATCCGAATCGGAGCGCTGGGATCGTTGAACACCACCGTGCCGACCGAGACTGCACTGGCACCCGCCAGGATGAATTGGAAGGCATCCTGACCGGTGCGAATTCCACCCATCCCGAGGACAGGAATGTCAGGCAATGCCTTGCGAATCTGCCAGACACAGCGCACGGCGATGGGTCGAATAGCAGGGCCAGAGAGGCCACCGGTGACTCCCGCCAATGCAGGTCGCATCGTATCGGTGTTGATGACCATTCCCAGCGTTGTGTTCATGACTGAGATGCCCGTGGCACCTGCCCGAACAACGGCATGAGCGATTTCGGCAATGTCAGTGACGTCAGGCGACAGCTTGGCCAGGATCGGCATCTTCGGATCGCTGAAACGACGAACGGCCTGAATCACACTCGATGCAGAGTCAGGCTGGCAGGCAAAGACCAACCCACGGTTCTCGACATTCGGGCAGGAGATATTCACCTCGATGCCTGCAATGCCCGGAACGTTCCGTAGTTTCTGCGCCAGCTTTGAGTACTCATCAACGTTGCTGCCCGCGATCGACACGATGGTTCGTGCGCCTCGCTGATCGAGCCAGGCAAGGTCCTTCTCGATGAACTGATCGATACCTGGGCCCTGCAAGCCAATTGAATTCAGCATGCCACTCGGGGTCTCGGCCATGCGCGGTGTCGCCCGCCCCGACCGCGGCTGAAGCATGACGCTCTTGGTCACGATGCCGCCGAGCTCAGTGATGTCGAAGAACTGATCGAGCTCTCGCCCAGCCGCTGCGCAGCCGGAGGCGGTAAGCACCGGGGCCGGCAGTTCGAGCGATCCAAGCGAAGTCGACATGTCGACGTCAGGTACTTGCTCTGCGGAACCATTCGCAGCAGGCGAGAAAACAGCGCGAGTCATCAGTGACCGCCTTCCACGGGTGCACCCCAGGTATCAGCCGGCACCGTACCCACGTCGCTCCAGCGCACTCGATCGCCGCGGAACACCGGTCCCTCCACGCACGAACGGACCATACGGGTGACGCCGTCATCACCGATAACCGGCAAGACACAGGTCATGCACACCCCGATACCGCAGGCCATCGACTCCTCGACTGAGCACTGGCTATGCGCGCGCTTCTCCGAGGCCACTGATGCCACTGCGGCAAGCATGCCCATCGGACCGCATGCGTAGACGACGGCGGAGTCCGACTTATCCATGATGTCGGGGAGCACATCCGTGACGCGTCCTTGTACTCCGGATGACCCGTCATCAGTCGTGATGGTCAAAGTGGTCGCCAGGCGCTTGATATCCAAGGTGCCGAACAGCTTCTCTTCGGTCGAAGCACCGAGAACGACGTCAACGCGACACCCACGCTCACGCAGTTGCTCGGCGAGCATGAAGAGCGGGGCAGATCCGTATCCACCGCCGACAAGAACGCAGGACACCTTCTCCTTGGGCAGGATGAAAGGCCTGCCCAGAGGGCCGACGATACTCAGCGGGTCATGGCGACGCCGTTCGCTCAACCACTGGGATCCAGGACCGCTAACGCCCACAACTATGTCAAGTGTCCCTCCGTACATACCGCGCATCTGTACTTGGTGAATGGCGAAGGATCGGCGCAGCAGCATGGAAGTCTCCTCACCACCGATGCCGATGTTCAGAAAGTGGCCAGGGCGCGTGATCTCAGGAATACCTGGTGCCGTGAGAGAAATGACGAAGTAGTTTCCCGCTCGCTTGACGTCGAGGACCTCGCCACGAATCTGCACCGGATTGCTCATCACACTTCCCCTGCTCGACGGGCGGCCAAGTCTGCGCCGTGTTCCTGAAGCGATCGAACGCCAGCCTCACCCTTCTGCAACGACTCGATACCTTGAACCGCCGCCGCGAGACCTTGAACAGTCGTGATGCAGGGAACACCACGCGTGACCGCAGCCGTACGGATCTCGTAGCCATCGAGACGTGGACCAACGCCGTAGGGCGTGTTGACGATCAATTGCACATCTCCAGCCATGATGGCGTCAACGGTGGTCTTCTCGCCATGAGGACCGGTTCCCTCCGACTGCTTACGCAGCACCTGGGCCGGGACACCGTTGCGCCGCAAGACTTCAGCGGTGCCCTGTGTAGCCAGAATGGTGAAGCCGAGATCGTGAAGAATCTTGATCGGGAAGATCGCTGAGCGCTTGTCGCGATTAGCCAAGGACACGAACGCCGTGCCTGACATGGGCAGAGCGCCGAAGGCCGCGTCCTGGGATTTCGCGAAGGCGATACCAAACGTATCGTCGATCCCCATCACTTCACCGGTCGAACGCATCTCCGGTCCGAGCACGGTGTCGACGCCGTGAAATCGACCGAACGGCAGCACGGCTTCCTTCACCGAGACGGCTGAGCCGGCCGGCATGGTGCCGCCATCACCCTCAGCAGGCAGGATCCCCTGATCGCGGAGTTCTGCGATGGTCTGCCCAACCATGACCCGAGCTGCCGCCTTGGCGATTGGAACAGCCGTGGCCTTCGACACGAACGGCACTGTCCGCGAGGCACGGGGGTTCGCCTCAAGAACATAGAGAACGTCTCCGGCCAGCGCGTATTGCACGTTGAGCAGACCCAGTACCCCTACTCCCTTCGCGATCGCCAATGTGGATGCCCGAATGCGTTCGATCTCGCCTGCACCCAAGGTGATCGGAGGCAGCGCACATGCCGAGTCGCCTGAGTGAATGCCTGCCTCTTCAATGTGCTCCATCACACCCGCGAGGAATAGCTCTTGGCCGTCATACAGGGCATCGACATCGATCTCGATCGCGTCATCGAGAAAACGGTCGACGAGGACCGGATGCTCCGCAGTGACATCGGTTGCGCGGGTCAGGTAGTCCGCGAGCATCTCATCGTCATACACGATCTCCATTCCACGCCCGCCCAGCACATAGCTCGGGCGCACTAGAACGGGATATCCGACGTCAGCAGCAATCGCCTGCGCCTCGGGGAACGAGAACGCGGTTCCGTGGCGAGGCGCGGGAAGTCCGGCCTCAGCGAGCACTCGCCCAAACGCGCCTCGCTCCTCAGCCAAGTGAATCGACTCGGGGCTCGTGCCGATGATGGGTACTCCCGCATTCTTCAGCGCCTGAGCAAGACCCAGCGGAGTTTGCCCGCCAAGCTGAACAATCGCGCCAACCAATCGACCGGCTCCGGATTCCGCATGGACGATTTCCAGGACGTCTTCAAGGGTTAACGGCTCGAAGTAGAGACGATCTGACGTGTCGTAGTCAGTCGAGACTGTCTCAGGGTTGCAATTGACCATGATGGTCTCGTAGCCAGCATCGCGCAGCGTCAACGCAGCGTGCACGCAGGAGTAGTCGAACTCAATACCCTGGCCGATGCGATTGGGTCCTGAACCAAGAATGATCACCTTGTCACGGTCACTAGGAACGACTTCAGTTTCCTCGTCGTACGACGAGTAGTGATACGGGGTTTGCGCAGCAAACTCCGCGGCGCAGGTGTCGACAGTCTTGTATACGGGACGCACGCCGAGCGAATGTCGAATCTCGCGAACCTCAGCCTCGGATAGCCCACGCAACTGGGCGATTTGACGATCAGAGAATCCGTGCCGCTTGGCGTGGCGAATGACATCGGAACTCAGATTGTCGGCGGTCTTCACCTCAGCAGCCACCTCATTGATGAGGCAGATCTGATCGAGGAACCACGGGTCGATCTTGGTGGCGTCATGCACCTGCTCCGGTGTGGCGCCGAGTGCCAAGGCACGCTGAACCAAGGAAAGGCGTCCGTCGTGCGGCTTGCGCATCCGCGCCAGAAGGTCTGCAACATCGACGGGCTCGTCGCTCCAAGCGAACACAGCCTCAGGCTTCTCGAGAGAGCGCAGTGCCTTTTGAAGCGCCTCGGTGAAGTTGCGACCGATGGCCATGGCTTCGCCGACACTCTTCATCGTCGTGGTGAGCACTGGATCAGCCTGCGGGAACTTCTCGAAGGCAAATCGCGGCACCTTGACCACGATGTAGTCGAGAGTTGGTTCGAAGGATGCTGGGGTCTTCTCAGTGATGTCATTGGGAATCTCGTCGAGCGTGTACCCGATCGCCAACCGAGCAGCGATCTTCGCGATCGGGAAGCCGGTCGCTTTCGATGCCAGGGCAGATGAGCGCGAGACCCGGGGATTCATTTCGATGACGATCAGGCGGCCATCGGCGGGGTTGATCGCGAATTGAATATTGCATCCACCGGTATCGACACCAACGGCGCGAATGATTTCGATTCCGACATCACGCATCCGCTGGAATTCGCGGTCTGTGAGCGTAAGTGACGGTGCAACCGTGATGGAGTCTCCGGTGTGGACTCCCATGGGGTCCAGGTTCTCGATCGAGCACACGACGACCACGTTGTCATGGTGATCACGCATAAGTTCGAGTTCGTACTCTTTCCATCCAATGATGGACTCTTCGAGCAGCACCTCGGTGGTGGGGCTTGCCTGCAGGCCTGCTCCGGCAATACGGCGTAGATCGGTTTCGTCATAGGCAATTCCCGAACCTGCTCCACCCATGGTGAAGGACGGGCGTACGACTACCGGGTACTTCAGGTCATCAACTGCTTCGAGGCAGTCTTCGAGCGAGTGGCAAATTGCCGATCGGGCACTTTCAGCTCCGATGTCGGCAACGATCTGGCGGAAGATCTCACGATTCTCGCCACGCTCGATTGCGTCGACATCAGCACCGATCAACTCGACATCGTACTTAGCAAGGACGCCATTCTTGTGTAGTGCGATTGCCGCATTCAGAGCCGTTTGACCGCCGAGGGTAGGAAGCAGGGCGTCAGGTCGCTCCTTGGCAATGATGCGCTCGAGGAATTCCGGAGTGATGGGCTCGATGTAGGTTGCATCGGAGAACTCGGGATCAGTCATGATCGTGGCAGGATTCGAGTTGACGAGAACTACCCGAAGACCCTCGTCGCGCAGTACGCGGCATGCTTGCGTACCCGAATAATCGAACTCACAGGCCTGGCCGATGACAATCGGCCCCGAGCCGATCACCATGACCGACCGGAGATCCTCACGCCTGGGCATGTACGCCTGCTTCCATTACTGTCACGAACTCGTCGAAGAGATATGAGGCGTCGTGCGGACCCGCTGCCGCCTCGGGGTGGTACTGCACGCTGAATGCCGGGCGATCGAGGAGACGAAGTCCTTCGACGACGTCATCATTCAGGCACACATGGCTCACCTCAGCCCGACCGAACGGCGTGTCGAAGGCTCCGTCTCGCGGCGCGTCAACAGCGAAGCCGTGATTGTGCGCGGTCACTTCGACCTTACGCGTACGAAGATCCATGACCGGCTGGTTGATCCCGCGATGGCCGTAGCGCAGCTTGTAGGTTCCCAGGCCGAGCGCCCGTCCGAGGATCTGGTTTCCGAAGCAGATACCGAAGACCGGGAGGCGCGCCTCAAGAACCGATTGCATGAGACTGACCGCGTGCGTGGCGGTAGCAGGATCACCAGGCCCGTTCGAGAAGAAGACACCGTCGGGAGCGACCGCCACTATCTGTTCGAAGTTCGCGGTGGCCGGAAGCACATGGACTTCGATGCCGCGCTCTGCCATGCGGAATGGAGTCATCGACTTGATGCCGAGGTCAATTGCCGCCACGGTGAATCGCTTCGCCCCGTGAGCTGAAACGACGTAGGGCGCCGAAGTGGTGACTTCATCGGTCAAGTTGGCGCCCTGCATGCCCGGAGTCGCCTGCACTCGCGCAAGCAGGTCAGCATCGGAGGCCTCTGCATCGCGGCCACTGAACAGGCCCACGCGCATGCTGCCACGTTCGCGAAGATGACGAGTGAGTGCGCGTGTATCGATTTCGCACACCCCGACGATTTCTTGGTCGATGAGATCCGACTCCAGGTCGGAGTCAGCGCGCCAGTTGGACGTCACGCGAGAAGGATCACGCACGACGTAACCAGCAACCCGGATGCGGTTGGACTCGGGGTCCTCGTGGTTCATGCCGGTGTTGCCGACGTGCGGTGCAGTCATGATGACGACCTGGCGACGATACGACGGATCTGTCAAGGTCTCCTGGTAGCCGCTCATCCCAGTGGAGAACACAGCCTCACCAAAGGCCGTGCCGATCGCGCCATAGGCACGACCGCGCATCACGCGGCCATCTTCGAGTACGAGTACTGCCGGAACGCGGCTCATGCCTGACCTCCGAGGCGGAACGAGGGGTCGGGGGTCATAACCCCATTCAACAGTGCAGCGAGGTCATGGTTCATGCGAGGGCTCCATCGCGGACAGTGACATTTCCGCCATAGAGGACATGAACGACCGCGCCGGGGAGTTCCATGCTGGCGTACGGGGTGTTGCGCGACTTGGACGCCAGGTTCTCAGAACTGATCACGCGGCGAGCCTGGGGATCCACGAGCGCGATATTCGCAATTGAGCCAACCTCCAGGGAGTGCCCTTGTTCGCGAACCCCACCGATTCTCGCGGGGGCAACTGACATGCGATCGGCAAGGCCACGCCAGTCAAGGAGCCCCGGCTCAATCATCGTCTTCAGGGCGATGCTGAAGGCAGTCTCGAGCCCGAGCATTCCGAAGGCAGCAGCCCCCCACTCGCAGTCCTTGTCTTCGTGCGGATGCGGGGCATGGTCGGTGGCAATGGCATCGATGGTGCCGTCGGCAAGCGCTGCGCGAAGCGCATCGATGTCGACCGACGTACGCAACGGCGGGTTCACCTTGTAGATCGGGTCATAGGAGGCAACGAGGTCTTCCGTCAGGATCAGATGATGCGGGCAGACCTCTGCAGTCACCTTCACGCCCCTTCCCTTGGCCCAGCGAATCACTTCGACTGACCCCGCCGTGGAGACGTGACACACGTGCAGGCGAGAGTCGACATGCTGCGCCAGGAGGACGTCACGCGCGATGATCGCCTCCTCGGCAACCGCCGGCCAACCGGTGAGGCCCAATTGCCCCGACAGGACACCTTCGTTCATTTGCGCGTTCTCGGTCAGCCGTGGCTCTTGAGCATGCTGCGCCACGACTCCATCGAAAGCCTTGACGTACTCGAGAGCTCGACGCATCAAGGCCGCGTCGTGGACGCATTTGCCGTCGTCGCTGAACACTCGGACCTGAGCCTCGGAATGCGCCATGGCGCCAATCTCAGCCATTCGCTCACCTGCAAGACCAACAGTCACGGCTCCGACAGGGCGCACATCAACAAGACCCGTGCGCTCGCCCAGTCGCCATACCTGTTCGACGACTCCGGCAGTGTCGGCAACCGGCGAAGTATTCGCCATTGCATGCACGCAGGTGTAACCACCCAGCGCGGCGGCCCGAGATCCTGACTCGACGGTTTCAGCGTCTTCACGACCCGGCTCTCGTAGATGCGTATGAAGGTCAACGAATCCCGGCAGAGCAACAAGATCTGTGCAATCAAGAACGTCGCCAGTTGCAGACCCCACAGGTGCTATCTCGACGATCACACCATCGGCGATCACGAGATCAACGGCATCCTCGCCGTAGGGGCGCGCGCCGCGCAGGACGATGGGCATTAGTCGTTCTCCTTCATTCCACCGAGCAAGAGATACAGGACAGCCATGCGAACGCTGACGCCATTGGCGACCTGCTCAACCATGAGCGAGCGAGGGCTATCGGCGACATCCGCAGAGATCTCCATGCCCCTATTCATCGGACCCGGATGCAAGATCACTGCGTGATCGGGGAGCTTGGACATCCGGCTTGAGTCGAGCCCGTAGAGCCGCGAGTACTCGAGCGCAGACGGGAAATACGCATCATGCATTCGCTCCCCCTGCACGCGCAGCATCATGATGGCATCGAGTCGCGGAAGCACCGAGTCAATGTCGTAGCTGACATCACACGGCCAGGTCTCGACACCGAGCGGAAGAAGCGTCGGAGGGGCCACAAGCGTCACGTGAGCACCGAGAGTTCTGAGCAGGAGAACGTTCGATCGGGCGACCCGGCTGTGCAGCACATCGCCCACGATCCCTACCCGAACACCTTCGAGATCTCCGCTGCCGCCACGCAAGTGCTTGCGCATCGTGAAGGCATCCAGCAAAGCCTGAGTCGGATGCTCATGGGTGCCGTCGCCTGCATTCACGACGCTGCCGCCGATCCACCCCGCCGTAGCAAGACGATGAGGCGCACCTGAGAGGTTATGGCGAATAACCACCGCATCAGCCCCCATGGCTTCGAGAGTCAGAGCGGTGTCCTTCAGACTCTCACCCTTGGACACCGACGAACCCTTGGCCGCGAAGTTGATGACATCTGCAGACAGGCGCTTCGCGGCCACCTCGAAGGAGATGCGCGTACGGGTTGAATCTTCGAAGAAGAGATTGACGACAGTACGACCACGAAGGGTCGGAAGCTTCTTGACGGAGCGATCGGTGAGCGCTGCAAGCTCACCTGCGGTGTCGAGAATCGTGATTGCCTGTTCACGATCGAGATCGGCAGCCGAGAGAAGATGCTTCATTGCGACGCTCCCTCATTGATCGTGACGGAGTCAGTGCCGTCAACCTCACGTAGGTTCACGCGCACTTGCTCGCCCACTGCCGTCGGCAAGTTCTTGCCCACAAAGTCAGGTCGGATAGGCAGCTCACGATGCCCACGGTCGACAAGGACGGCTAGGCGCACCGCCCGCGGTCGTCCGATGTCATTGAGCGCATCGAGAGCCGCACGTACCGTCCGACCGGAGAAAAGGACATCATCGACGAGCACGACGATTCGATCGTCGATGCCCTCTGGCGGAATCGACGTGGGTTCGAGGGCGCGCGCGGGGCGCAGACGAAGGTCATCGCGATACAAGGTGATGTCGAGCGCCCCAGTCGGAACTGACTTTCCTTCGATCTCGGCAATCGCAACTGCGATGCGCTCAGCGAGTGCCACACCGCGGGTGGGGATTCCGAGAAGTACGAGGTCATCTGCGCCCTTGGCACTTTCTACGATCTCGTGTGCGACTCGGCGAATGGCACGGACGATGTCGGAATCGTCGAGGACGATGCGCGTGCGTGAAGAATCCATTAAGGACCCCCTTCCCCGCCTCACTGGACGGGCTTAAAGGACGTCGAACAAGCGAAAGTCTACCCGGCTAAACGCCGCCACCCACACCGGCCATGCCGAGCTTGTGGACGCGCATGCCATTGGTCGTGCCGGGAACTCCCGGGGGAACGCCCGCCACGATGACAACCTTTTCACCAATGGTGGCCCGACCGATGTCAAGCAACGCCTTGTCAACCTGCACGACCATGTCGTCAGTGTGGGCCACCTGCGGAACCAGGAACGTCTCC
>CALFIA010000226.1 GCA_937876275.1 uncultured Actinomycetes bacterium
AGCGCGGGCCCGAGGGCGATGGTGAAGTAGCCCAATCGCTCCAGATTGCAATGTGAGCATGGAAGGTCTCCAGTCACTACCTGGGTGGCAATGGCCGACAGCACCACCAGTAGCGGCACAACTAGTCCTACGTAGTTCAACCCACGGGCGAGAGCTAGTGCGCGAGTGTCGGAGAGCATTTGGAAACGCTCGCTATCGCGAAAGAGTGCAGTGAGTTTTCGGCTCGGAGTCTTATCAACCGTGACCGATTCCGCCGTGGGCTGTGAAGGATTCATCACCATGGCCAGTTCACCTGGTAAGCGTGGGAGAAGTAGAGGCCAACACAGGCGAATTGCAACACGACTGCTAGCGCGATTGCTGGCTTGCGTCTACCTGTCCAGACCAAGGCGAAGGTCGCAAGGAAAGCAAGCACGACGAGTGCAAACATTCAGTACCTCCAGACTCCGTATGTAACTTCATTGCCGGCAGTTTAGTGGGGAATTGGAGGGAAATATACTCTTTGCTCATCCCACACGCTGGGTGAGGTGAATGGTTTCCCCGAATTCTGTTTATCCAACTGCGCTAGCCCAGTGCCTTCAAACGTGAATAAACCGCAGCCTGCGGCCCAGCGCCTCTATGACGTCGTCCTTGGACTCCCCCGTCATCTCGTCCATATAGAGGTCACGGCGGATCTCGATCATCACTGACTTCACCCGCTGATCGGTGCCGTACTGCTCGAGGGGCACGTAGGTGCCGATGAAGGGCTCGTTGACTCCGACAGTGGCGAAGTCCTTGAAGGCCTCGACCATCTGGTGCGTGAGGCGGTCGGGGGTATGGAAGTCGTCGGTGCCGATGCAGATCTCGGGGCGCCTGAGATGGGTGTGCAGCTCGTACGGCAGGGCTTTCTTGGGGAATGAGCGCACGTCGAAGATCGTGACCTCGCCGTATGCTTCGAGGCGTTCGTTCACGAGCTGCTGCAGGGCGCGCGTATAGGGAGTGAAGTAGTCGTCGATCAGTTGCGTCCAGGCCGGTGATCCCGGATGGAAGATCGTCTCGTCCCTCAGGGGCTGCTTCTGGGATGTGCGGGTATAGACCGCGCCCATGCCGACAACGAACATCTCCTCACGCTCGTCGGTGAAGCGCTCGGGGTCGATCACCAGGCGGGAGAGGTCGTTGCGGAAGATCCACGGGGCGATGGGGCTGGCGCCTGCTGCCGTGGCTGCGATCTGGTCGGTGAAGGAGTCGGTGATGCGGAGGAGCTCAAGGCTGAGATCCTCGTCGCTGAGTTCGATGTCGGCGCGGACTTCATCGGGAATGCGAGTGCTCGAGTGGGGCACGTGGAGGACGACAGGTGAGCTCGCGTGGCCGGGCGTGATGTCGAACCCGGGTGTCATGAGGTCAATCTAGGTGGTGTGCGGTTGCCTCACTCACGCCAAGGAAAGTGGTCCCG
>CALFIA010000227.1 GCA_937876275.1 uncultured Actinomycetes bacterium
ACTGCCCACCGGATCCCCCTCCCGCCAGGCGGCGCTGGCAGGAGGGAGACCGACGTAGGTCAGCGGACCGTACTCGTCACCGGACATCGGTGGCGGGTTAGGCCTTCGCCGCGGCGAAACCGATTTCGAGGTCAGCGATGATGTCGTTGATGTCCTCGATGCCGACTGCCAGGCGAACAAGGCCGGGCGTGACGCCTGCAGTTGCCTGCTCCTCAGCGGTCAACTGGGAGTGGGTGGTGGAAGCCGGGTGGATCACCAGGCTGCGCACGTCACCGATGTTGGCCACGTGGCTGTGCAGTACGAGGCCCTCGACGAACTTCTGGCCGGCCTCGAGGCCGCCGACGATCTCGAAGCTCAGCACTCCGCCGGTGCCCTTCGGGGCGTACTTCTTGGCGCGGTTGTGCCACGGGCTGGACTCGAGGGCCGAGTAGTTCACCGAGATCACCTGGGGGTGCTTCTCGAGGAACTTGGCGACAGCGAGGGCGTTATCGGTGTGACGCTGCACGCGAAGCGAGAGAGTCTCGATGCCCTGCGCGATGAGGAACGCATTGAACGGAGACGCTGCGGCACCGAGATCACGGAGCAGCTGAACGCGTGCCTTCAGGATGAACGAGAGGTTCACGCCGAATGCGCCGCCGACGCCGAGATCGCGCGCGTAGACCAGGCCGTGGTAGCTGGGATCGGGCTGGTTGTAGTTCGGGAAGCGATCCGGGTACTGCGCGTAATCGAACGTGCCACCGTCGACGATCACGCCGGCAATCGCGGTGCCATGACCACCCAGGTACTTGGTTGCGGAGTGCACGACGATGTCTGCGCCGAACTCGAGCGGCTTGATCAGGTACGGAGTGGCAACCGTGTTGTCGATGATCAGCGGAACGCCGTACTCGTGCGCAACGGAGGCCACGCCCTCGATGTCAAGGATGTCGTTCTTCGGGTTCGAGATCGACTCGCCGAAGAATGCCTTCGTGTTCGGGCGGATCGCCGCGCGCCACGAGTCAAGGTCATCGGGGTTCTCGACGAAGGAGACCTCAATGCCGAGCTTCGGCAACGTGTAGTGGAACAGGTTGTAGGTTCCGCCGTAGAGCGACGGGCTCGAGACGATGTGGTCTCCGGCTTCGGCGATGTTCAGGATTGCGAGAGTCTCGGCTGCCTGACCTGAGGCGACCAGAAGCGCGGCCAAACCGCCTTCGAGTGCAGCCACGCGATCCTCGACCGCTGCCTGGGTCGGGTTCATGATGCGCGTGTAGATGTTGCCCAGTTCCTTCAGGGCAAACAGGTTCGCCGCATGGGCCGTGTCGTTGAATACGTACGACGTGGTCATGTAGATCGGCAGTGCACGCGCATTGGTGGACGCGTCGGGTGACTGGCCAGCATGGATCTGCAGAGTGTCGAAAGACCAGGTATTGCTCATGAGAACTCCTACTGATTCGGGTACGCGACATGCGTACGTCGTTGACGATGCCTTCAGTTGGGCCTTGGCTCTCGCCAGACCCGCGCTTGCCCCCGAAGGGGCCAGGTCTTCTCTCGGAGCACCCCACCGCGGTTGGAGGGTTGCCGTCCAGCTAGCCGAGACTTGTCGCTGGCACTCGTGACCTGCGGAAAAAGTAGCACAGACTTCACGCACCTGGGGAGGCCGCCGTCAGGAGCTGGTCGCAGGCACCTGATCGGGTCGAGAACCGCGGCACGCCGCGCGACTGAGCCCCCGCATCATCTCGAGCCAGCTCGAGGGTGGAAGGCCTGCCGAAATCGAACGATCGAGGAGCTCGGCAAGGGCGTAGTCGGTATCGGCAGCCTTGACGCGTTCCAGGGCAGCCATCGCTCGAACCCCATCGCCGATGAGCCATCCAAGAATCGCAGCGACTGCGCCGATCGGTGGAATGGTCCCCGTAGGCGCCCCGCGCAGCAGGGCCGCTGCTCTCTCGAACGCTCGGTGGGCGTCGTGTGACGATGAGTTCGCCAACTCCCACAGCACGGTGTCACGTACCCGCACATCGCACAGCGCCAGCAGCACCTCGCATTCGATTTCCGGGCTGAACTCCGCACTCGAGCACAGACACTCACCGACCAGGGAGATGGCCGAATCACGCCATGCCTCGAACGCTCGTCGGTGATCATCGGCCTGCGCCAGGCGGGCTGAGCGCGCACGACGCCGGGCGCGCACCCCGAGGCGATTGGCCGCCTGCCGAGCCGGATCAGGCGCACAGACCGCGACGACTGTCTCACGGTTGGGAAGGCGACCGACCCCGGCCAGGGCGAAACGGGCCGCCACGCTCTCGAGAATCTCGAGATCGAGAGGGGTGCCTGCAGGAGGGCAGCACTCGGGCTCGTCACACAGATAGCTCCACCATCGATCCCCCGACACCAGCAATGCGTCACGCACCCGACATTCGGTCATGCTCAGCCGAGCCAGCAGCTCAGATACGAATTCATGCGAATGAAGGTCATCCGCGAGGTCACGCACAGGCGCTTCGAGTGACGGAAGCACGCAGATGATCACCTCGTCGCTGGACGAGCGATGTGCCATCACGGCATCTACCCACTCACTCGGCGATACGTGCGCCGGTGGCAGATCGAGACGCATAGTGAGTCGCACGCAACCCTGACGTAGCCACATCACCACAAGACTGTTGTGCGGAGTGAATCCGATGATGAACGGAATGCTCGCCGCTATGGAATCAGGGCCGGCGATGACAAGTTCGGGAATCTCCATGTTCGAACTGTGCAACCGAGAATGCGGCACAGAGCCGTGCGATGAACATTTGTGCGGGCTTGGTCACCGCTGTGGAAAAAGAGGACCGGTCGTCGAAGGCTTCCCCTCCTGCGACGACCGATCTGACAGAACCTTAGGCGTACCCCTACGTCGACGCGACACCGACACGCCGAAAGCCGGAGAGGCCAATTACTTAGCGGCTGCGAACTTCTCGCCGGCCTTGCGGTACCAGCCGATGAGGCAGCCAATACCGACGATGATCTGCGGAACATACGAGCTCGCGCGCCAGACGAGATCGGCCGCGGTGGCATCGCCCTTCGTGGCTCCGAGACTGACCAAAATGGTGATCATCAGAGCATCGACAGTGCCTAGGCCGCCGGGCGTGATCGGGACCATCAGCATGATCTGGCTGATTCCGAATGCGGCGAAGGCCGCAATGATGGAGGTGCCCGGGTTGTCCCAGCCCTGCACGCCGCGAAGTGCCACGTAGAGGATCAGGAACTGGGTGAGCGAAACGGCGATCTGCGCTCCCGTGATGGCAGCCCAGCGTGCTTTCAACAAGCCGTACATATCGGCCCTGAACTTGGTCAGCGGCGGTACGAGGTCGGTCGTGGCCAACGACTTGATCCGACCGCGCAGTGGGTTAATCAACTTGTTGCCCAGATGCCCGAGTGCGAGGGCGAGCTTTTCCGAGCGCATGACCAGGACGAACAGCACGATGGCGACGATCAAGATGGCCAGGCCAAGCAGGCCGATAGCCGTGTAGGAGTTCTCGCCGCCGGCCGCGGTCAGCGCGACGACACCCAAGATGGGGAAGCCCAGGCTGATGAAGGTGCTCCAGATACCCACCGCGGTGATCGCCGCGGTACTTGCCGTGGGGGCGATGCCAAAGCTGGTGAGCATGCCGTACTGCACGGCTAGGCCGACAGCGCCACCCGCAGGGACACCGTTGCTGATCGCGAAGGCGGCCTGGTTCACCTGCTCCGATCGCCAGAACTTCAGTCCTGGTGTTGCCGCCTTGAAGGGAAAGCCGTAGGCCAGCAGATACAGGAGAACTGTCACGATCACGAGGATCATTGCGGCCGCGCCCATCGACTGCAGCGAGTTCCATGCGTCTTGGTAACTGCCGATCTGCGGGATGACCTTCCAGAAGATCAGGACGATAAAAGCGATGCCGACGATGCCCAGGATGATCGACTTCTTGGGATCGAGCTTGCTTGCCGCTCCACCACCACTCGACGAATTGTCACTGGCACCGTTGACTGGCTGCTGATCTGTCATGGCTGGAGCCTGCCATAGATTCCGGAAAACGGGGGGCCCCTGCAGGCCCGAAACACGGGCGCGGCAGTATTCCCCTATGCGGCTGGATCACATCTCTTACGCGTGCACCTCGGCAGAGTTCGCTGACACTGTTCAGCGCATCGGCTCCGATCTGGGAGCGACCTTCCTCGACGGAGGCCGTCACCCCTCATTCGGCACTCGCAACTTCATTCTCCCCCTCGCGGGCGGCTGCTACATCGAGGTTGTCTCGGCCCTCGATCACCCCTCCGCCGACAAGGCAGCATTCGGTCGCGCAGTTCAGCAGCGCGCAAACGAAGGCGGCGGCTGGATGAGCTGGGTGGTCTCCGTTGACGACGTCGCCGTGGTCGAAGAGCGACTCGGCCGCGAGGCACGTGCAGGTCATCGCATTCGTCCCGATGGCGTCGAGCTCACCTGGAAGCAGATTGGCGTCCTCGACGTCATGGAGGACCCGCAGCTTCCGTTCTTCGTTGAATGGGGCGGCGACCGGAGCCTTCACCCCTCGAACGGCGCCGGCCAGGTGGCCATTGATCGCATCGAGATCGCCGGTGACTCTGACCGGATCTGCACTTACCTCGGCGAACCCGCCGATCACCCCCTCGACGAGATCGACGTGGTGTGGGTATCCGAAGACGAGCCGGGCGTGCTGGCGGTAACGTTCACGACGCCTCACGGCCTCGTCCGTATCGATTAGTACCCCACCCCACGGCCTTAGGAGTCGATTGTGAGCGAGAGCGACGGCATCCCCCAGGGCCTCAAGAGCACCGCCGGAGTCATCTGGCGCATCCTGATCATCCTGGCCGGCCTGGCGGTCATCGGCTACGTCTTCAATCAGATCTTCGCCGTCGTATTCGCTCTCTTCTTCGCGATGCTCGTGACCGCCTGGACCCAGCCGGTCATGAATCTCTTCCACAAGTTCTTGCCCAAGGTAATCGCGATGATCCTGGCGCTCCTGGTGATCATCTCCGCGATCGCGCTGATCCTCTACGTCGTCGTGAGCTCGTCCATCAGCGAAGGTCCCAAGCTCGTCACGTCCGTGACTACCGGGTTCGATGACATCAAGACCTGGTTGCAGACCGGCCCGTTGCAACTGTCCGACAGCGCACTGAACCATCTGATTGACCAGGCAAAGACTGCGAGCGGCAACGTCGCCAAGGGCTTCCTCGGCGATGCGCTCGGCGCACTCGGCTCCATCGGAACGATCGTCATCGGCGGCTCGGTATTTATCTTCGGCGTCATCTTCTTCCTGATGACACCGAACACGATCTGGAACTGGATCCTCAGCTGGATCCCGAAGAAGGCCGCCAATCACATTGACACCGGCGGCCACATCGCCTGGGACTCAATCTCCGGTTACACCCGCGGCATCGTGATCGTGGCCCTGTGCGACGCCACGCTGGTATTCATCGGCCTGACTGTCCTGCGAGTCCCTTTGGCCCCCGCACTCGCAGCGGTCGTATTCATCGGAGCCTTCATTCCGGTTATCGGCGCGCCGGTCGCCACGTTCTTCGCCGCGATCGTCGCGCTCGCCGAACGTGGACCGATCATCGCCCTGCTCGTTATCGTGCTGACGATTATCGTCGGCTCCTTCGATGGCGACGTGCTCCAGCCACTCGTGATGGGCAAGGCGGTCAATCTGCATCCGCTGGCGATCATCATCGCCATCGCGGCCGGTTCCTTGACACTGGGAATCGTGGGCGCACTTATCGCCGTGCCGATTGCCGGCGCTCTCTACGGAGTGCTCAAGTACGTCACTAACAAGGACCCTGAACGGCCCTATCAGTCTTACGTCGAACCACTGGCTACTGACTCCAAGTAGTTCTGCCCTTAACCGACCACCCAGCAGCCCTCGAGGTGATCGTCGATCACGCCGACGGCCTGCATCGCGGCATGCATGGTGGTCGGCCCGATGAAGACGAACCCACGCTTCTTCAATGCCTTGCTGAGGTCTTGCGACTCCGGTGACTGAGCAACGATCTCGGACATGTCACGAGGACGCCTGCGCCCTCGGTGCGCGAAAGACCAGACCAGTGCGTCAAGCGCACCGTCGCCTTCCTCCGCCTGCCAGGCCCGAAGCGCCCGGGCATTAGCGATGGTGGCATCGATCTTGGCGCGGTTGCGGACGATTCCGGAGTCGTGCATCAACCGCTCTCGATCTGCATCGGTGAATGCGGCAACTGCGTCAATGTCGAAACCTCCGAATGCTGATCGAAAGTTCTCGCGCTTGCGCAGGATCGTGATCCAGGACAGCCCTGATTGAAACGCCTCCAGGGTCAGTCTTTCGAAAAGTGCGCGGTCACCGCGGACGGGCTTGCCCCACTCGTGATCGTGGTAGTCGCGGTAGTCAGGGGTACCTGACCCCCACGCGCATCGTGCGAGTCCGTCGTCGCCGACGACGAGGTTCACGCCGGGTCGTAGAAGCGCAGCTCGGTGGGCTCGCGGAAGAAGGAATCAGCCTCCGCATTGAAGGCAATGACGTGCGAGGTCAGCATGTGGGCATCCCACTGCTCGCGGGAACTCCACTTCTCGAGCATGAGCCAGGTGTCAGGGTCATCGCCCGAGACCACGAGGTCGTACATCTCGCAGCCGTCTTCGGCCAAGGAGGAAGTGACCAGCGCGGCAACCTTGACCCGCACCTCATCGCGGATCTCGGCCTTGGGCTTGAGTACCGCTACCAAGTACAACGGCTGCACACCGACTCCCTTCATGGTGTGTACACGCTAACACCTGCGGGCCACATCACTCGGGAAGTGTCCCGTGGCTCGCGTCTCCGCGCAGGCCTGCCTCGATTTCAGGCGGGGCCTCGAGGCTTCGAGTGCTGGCCACGCCCATCTCGTTGAGCTTTCGGGCCTGGGACATCGCATTGCGATCAAAACTTCCCACGAACTTGTTATAGCCATTGACCGCGGACTGCAGCCCTGCGCGCATGTCACCGAGGTGCTCGACGAGAACACCGAGTCTCTTCAGCATCTCGGCACCCGCCTGCCGGATCTCCTCCGCATTGTCGTGCATGAGCTTTCGCTCGTACCCGAATCCGATGGTGCGAAGCAGGGCGAGCATGGTGGTGGGTGTCGCGATCACCACCCGCTTTTCGAAGGACTTCTCGAGTAAGAGGCCGTCAGAGTCGAGCGCCGACGAGAGTAAGGACTCAAACGGCAGGAACATCACCACGAAATCTGGGCTCACGGCCGAATCCGAGTATCTCTTGCCTGCCAGCTCGTTGACGCGCGCCATGACATCTCGCGCGTGCTTGGTCAGCGACTGCTCGCGGATCGCGTCGTCATCAGTGCCCGCAGCCGCCCAGTAGGCATCGAAGGGGAACTTCGCATCAACAAGCACTTCACCGCCTCCAGGCAGCAGCACGGCAATATCGGGGCGACTACTGGAGACCTCCCCGGCACGAGTGTCCTGGCGTCGGTAATGCACGCCCTCGACGAGGCCGGCATGGTCGAGCAGTCGCTCAAGCTGCATCTCGCCCCACTGACCGCGGGTCTGGCCCTTGGTCATCGACGCCACGATCTGGGAGGTCGCAGACGACAGCGAGGCGTACTGGTCACGCATGGCCCCGATTTGCTCACGAATCGCGGTCTCGGCCTCGGTACGCCGCTCACTCGCCTGAGTAGTGGACCGCTGCAGGCCATCGAGACTCTCGCGCACCGGTGCGAGGAGCCCCAGCAGATCACCGTGCTGAGCAGCCGCCGAGGTCAGGCGCGAGTTCTCGGCGGACAGCACCGCGATCTGCCCGGAGAGTTCGGCAGTTCGACGCGAGGAGACAAGCCAGGACACGAGGTAGCCCACAGCGGCAGCGAGCAGCGCGATGATGGCAAAGGTCAGCACAACTCGATTGTGACAGCGGGGTCAGACATCACCCCTGCACGGCTCAGCGCGAGTCGCTCGACGCCACCTCGATCACGGCTCGGCCCGCCTCCAGACGAGCGACCGGGACTCGGAACGGACTGGCCGACACGTAGTTCAGCCCGGCCCGATGGAAGAAATGAATCGACTCCGGGTCTCCGCCATGCTCACCGCAGACCCCCATCTTCAGATCCGGCTTAGTCTGTCGACCCTCCTTGACGGCGATGTGCACCAATCGACCGACACCGTCGGCATCGATGGTCTCGAAGGGCGAAATGGTGAGAACGCCCTTTTCCAGGTACTGAGCGAAGAACGCGGCCTCCACATCGTCTCGGCTGAAGCCCCAGGTGGTCTGAGTCAGGTCGTTCGTACCGAAGGAGAAGAAGTCAGCCACCTCAGCGATGCGGTGAGCGGTCAACGCAGCTCGCGGCAGCTCGATCATCGTTCCGATGGGCAGGTGAAGCTCGATGCCGGTATCCAGGCTCATCTCCGCCAAGATCGCCTCGAGTTCATCGCGCATGAGGATGAGCTCCTGCGCGGAACCCACCAGCGGGATCATGATCTCGGCTATCGGCGTTCCACCATCGCGGGTACGCGCAACCACCGCTTCGGCAAGTGCCCGCACCTGCAAGGCAAAAAGGCCGGGAACCACGAGGCCTAGGCGCACACCCCGAAGGCCCAGCATCGGATTCGATTCATGTAGTCGATTCACGGCCGCCAGCAATCTCTCTTCTGCTGCGGTGTCCTGTCCCGATGCCTGCCCCAGCGCCACTCGCACCATGAGATCGGCGCGGTCGGGCAAGAACTCATGAAGTGGCGGGTCCAGCAGGCGCACCGTGACAGGCAGGCCGTCCATCTCGGTGAGCAGTTCGACGAAGTCGCCACGCTGCAGGGGCATCAAGGCCTCCAGTGCGAGCCCTCGTTCGGTCGCACTGTCAGCGAGGATCACTCTCTCGATGAGTTCTCGACGCTCACCGAGGAACATGTGCTCGGTACGGCAGAGTCCGATTCCCTCGGCGCCGAGCTGCCGAGCACGTGCCGCGTCCTCCGATGTATCGGCATTGGTGCGTACGCGCAGGCGACGAACGCTGTCGGCATGCGCCAGCAGCCGATCGACGCAGGCCACGATCGCCGCGGAATCCTCGTCGAGGCTCGGGAGCACGGCCTCCATTCCCTCGAGCAAGTAGCGCACAACGGGAGAAGGCGACACCGGAATTTCCCCCAGGAATACCTCGCCCGACGCTCCGTCGAGAGAGATGAAGTCGCCCTCGTTGATGACGAGAGGTGCGCCGTCGGCGAGGTGAACGACCGCAGTATGCGATGACTCGTCGACGATCAGCTGATCAGCGCCGCAGACTGCCGGCTTGCCCATCCCACGCGCCACCACGGCTGCGTGGCTCGTCTTGCCGCCGCGACTGGTGAGAATGCCAACGGCCGCAACCATTCCGGCAAGGTCGTCGGGATTGGTCTCCCGACGGACCAGAACGACAGTGCGACCTCGCTCCACCCAGTCGACAGCGCGCTGCGGATCGAAGACCACCTGGCCGACCGCAGCGCCCGGCGAAGCAGGGATGCCCTTGGTCAGCAGAATTCGCTCCGTGCCGACCGCCAACTGCGGCACGAGCAACTGCGAGAGTTGCTGCCCCGACACGCGCATCAGTGCCTCGTCCTCGGTAATGAGGCCCTCATCGAGGAACTGCGTGGCGATACGGAAGGCCGCGCCCGCGGTGCGCTTGCCCACGCGGGTCTGCAGTAGCCATAGCTTGCCGCGCTCCACGGTGAACTCGATATCGCACAGGTCTCGGTAGTGAGTCTCAAGACGTCGCATGGTCTGAGCAAGCTGCGTTGCGACCGCCGGATTCACGGTGGCCAGATCAGCGAGCGTCAAGGTGTTACGAATGCCTGCAACGACGTCCTCACCCTGTGCGTTTTGCAGATAATCGCCGTAGTGACCCGGAGAACCGGTCGCAGGATCGCGAGTGAACGCAACTCCGGTTCCGGAATCATCGCCGAGATTGCCGAACACCATTGCGCAGATATTGACGGCGGTGCCCAGGTCATTGGGGATGCGCTCGCGGCGACGGTAGAGCTTCGCCCGATCGCCATTCCAGGACTCGAATACGGCCTTGACGGCCATGTCGAGCTGCTCGCGCGGATGCTGCGGGAACTCTCGGCCGGTGTGCTCACGCACCACGACCTTGTAATGCTCGACGAGCTCACGAAGAACTTCGCTACTTAGCTCACTCTCGGAGGCAACGCCCGCTTTCTCCACTGCGCGCTCCAGCGCATCGGCAAAGATCGACGGCTCGATGTCCATCACGGTGCGCCCGAACATCGAGATGAGTCGTCGATAGGAATCCCAGGCGAAGCGCTCGTCGCCAGAGATGTCGGCGAGGCCCTTCACGGAGGCGTCGTTGAGCCCGATGTTCAAGATCGTGTCCATCATTCCCGGCATCGAGAACACCGCTCCCGAACGCACTGACACGAGCAGCGGATCGTGCAGGTCACCGAGACGGCGATCCAGGGCATCCTCGAGTCGGCGCAATGCAGCGGTCACCTGCACGCGCAGCTCGGGCGGCTCGGCGTCATGGGTGAGGAACCAGCGACAGGCATGGGTCGTGATGGTGAAGCCTGGCGGCACCGGCAGGCCTAGCCGGGTCATCTCGGCGAGGTTGGCCCCCTTGCCGCCGAGCAGATCCTTCTGCTCGCGACTTCCCTCAGAGAAGTCGTAGACGTAGCGAATGTCGGCCATGTGTCCTCCATGCAGCAGCAGTGATCGCACGGGGGAAGGCGTGCACGACGGCCTCTGACCGCGAAGTCAGGTGAGCCAAAGTTGTCTAGACATCTTCTCCCTGCAAGCGCGTGCATGCGAAGTCATGACGGACATTCATCTCGTGTCGCGGACATGACAACGGTGTCATCCCAATTCACGCGCTCCAAGCGCGTCGCGGACGGTCAGCCGACGATGAAGGGAAAGGTAGGAACGCCACTGACACCCCAGGTGCCGCCGAAGATGTCACCGGCAGCAGGGCAATGCCCTAGTTCGGCATCGGTCATCTTGTACTTGCCTGTGGTCACGAGAACATCGGTGCCATCGGGCCCGCCGAACGCCAAACTCGTGACATTCGGTACCGGCAGATGGTGCTCAGCGATCTGCTGACCTGACGGATCATGTCGCGTGATCGTGCCCGCGCCAAAGTGAGCGACCCAGACTCCCCCGTGCCCATCGACACTGAGCCCATCAGGCAACCCGGAGTCGGGATCAAACGCGCAGAACTCTCGACCATTGCTGATCTCGCCGTACTCGGCATCGAAGTCGAAGACGCGCACCGAATACGTGAGGGAATCGATGTAGTAGAACGAGCGATCATCAGGGCTCCAACCCAGCCCGTTGGAGACTGTCACGCCCTCGAGCATCACCGCGGCACGACCATCGGCGCCAATGCGAAAGAGGCGCCCGCGAGCGGCACGCTCGCGATCACGCCCTCCCGTCCACAAGCGCCCGCGCGAATCGACCTTGGCGTCATTGAGCAAGAGCTCGGGTTCCGTCTCCAGTCGATCGCCGAAGGGAAGCTGGCCAGAGCCATCGGCCTCGCACAGAATCAGTCCGTGCACTGACACGAGAAGGAGACGACCGCACTGCGTGGGCACGACCGCCGAGACCGGCTGACCAACACCGAAGGTGCGCAGCTCACCGGAGATCGGATCCAGCCGGTGCACCAGGCCAGGAGTGATGTCGACGAAGAGCCAGGTCGAGGTCGCCGCATCCCACACCGGTCCTTCAGCAAGTGCTGCGCCGAGCGTGAGGATGGACTCCATGCGCGCAGGCTACTTGCCGTCGCTGATCAGTACTCGCGCAAAGTCGAAATCTCGGCAGGTGATCACTCTGGCTGGGCGACGCCCGTACACAGCGCAGAAATCCTTCGTGCCCTTGTACCTCATGGTGCCGAGCATGATCACGTAGGGAAGTCCGGTGCCCGGGCAGCGCCAGCCGTGCAACTCATTCCATCCATCGTTGACGTGCTCATCGGTGACGATGCATTCCCTCGGAATGAGGAATCCACGATGAAGTGCTCCGAGCGCCTCCCATCGCGACAATCGAATGTGGAGGCCGGCGTCGCTGGGCTCTACGAGTGCCATGTCACCAGGGTAGGGCCACGAGAAGCCGGGAAAGGCGATCCTTTACCTGCACTTTGCCTGACACGGAACTTCGTCGAATTTCGATCGCGCAGTATCGGAGGTGTCACCACGAGCTGACAACTGGTCAGCCACACCGACGAAAGGGAACCATCATGACAAGAAAGAACAAGGCGCGCGCAGGCATCATTGCCGGTGCAGCACTTGCTGCCATGGCAGTTGCCGGTATCGCCGGCTCGACTATCGCCAACGCCGCTGACAGCTCCACGAGCAGTTCGTCCAGTGCTTCGAGCAGCGCGGACAAGAAGACACATGTCGCCGAAGAGGCACTGACCGGCGCAACCGCCGACTCCGTCAAGGCCGCAGTACTGGCTAAGTACCCGGGCGCCACCATCGACAAGATGGAGAAGGACTCCGACGGCACCTCCGTGTACGAGGCCTACATCACCAAGACGGATGGCACCAAGGCCAAGGTCCTTCTCGACTCCACCTTCGCCATTACCGGCGAGGATACGCACGCCAAGGGTGATCACGGGCCCCATGGCGCCAAGGGCAACCACGGCGACAAGGACGGCAAGGGTCATCACGGTGGCAAGCACGGCGCTGCCTCGACACAGGCGAACTCGGGCAGCAACGCCTAGCCGTACTTGCACTACGCCAAGGGGCGGTTCCGGGATTCCGGAACCGCCCCTTGGCTGTGCGAGGTATCAGCGTCGCGCTACAGGTAGGTGACGACGGACTCCAGCGGCAGACGTGCACTGCGATCACGGAATGCCTCGGCGCTGGGGTATCCGATGTTGACCAGCAGGATGGACCGCAGCGGGGAGTTCGGGAAGAACTCCTCATCGACACCTGCGTTGTTGAAACCTGCCATGGGACCTGCCGCCAGGCCCATGGCGCGCACGGCAAGGATGAAATAGCCGGTCTGGATCGACGCATTAAAGCGAGCGAAGCCGTCACGATTCTCGAAGCTGTCGTCGAAGCCGGCCTTCATGCCAATAGCTCCGGGTGCCAGCAACTCGATGTGCTCGTGGAAGTCGGTATCGGCCGCGAGGATCGCGGTTGCGGCAGCCTCAGTCACCTTCGACTGATTGCCACCGGCCACCAGGGGCAGAAGGCGGGCCTTGCCCTCCGCGGAACGCACGAAGGTCACGCGTAGCGGGCCGCTGTTGATCGCCGTCGGAGCCCACCGCAGCAGGTGCACGATGCCGGCCAACTGCTCATCACTGACCGGCTGGTCGGTGAACGAGTAGGCCGTGTGAGCCTCGTGGAAGAGTGCTGCGGCGCTGGCGGAATCAATGCCGAGCAAGGTGGGGTCGAACTCGTGGCTCACGGGATCTCCTTCTAGTGGACCTCGATCCTCCCACATCACCTGATGTAGGAGTGGACGCACGAGGGGCCGCGGCAGTCGCCGCGGCCCCTCGTGACAGGTGATGACTAGCTGCAGCCGGAGGTGCTTCCGCATCCTTCGCAGACGTAGCACGAGCCTGCAGGGCGCATCTTGATGCCGCAGGTCATGCACAGCGGTGCGTCGGAGGCGGTGCCGGTGATCTGCTCGAGGAGCTCGGCACTGGAGTGAGCCTCGACCGGAGCTGCCTTAGGCGTGATGACCTCGGCCTCGGTTGCTGCATCCTCGACAACGACGTCGAGATCAGCGGCCGGGGCGATAGCCACGGGTGCTCCGTAGCCGGCCACGGTTGCCGAACGCTCGTCAGCACTGAAGATGCCGAGCGCCTCACGCTTGTCGTAGGGCAGGTAATCGAGGGCCAGACGACGGAAGATGTAATCCATGATCGACTGCGAGATACGGATATCTGCATCGTCGGTCATGCCCGCCGGCTCAAAGCGCATGTTCACGAACTTCGAGACGAAGGCCTCCAGCGGTACGCCGTACTGCAGCGCAATGCTGATGGCGATGGAGAAGGCATCCATGACGCCGGCCAGGGTTGAACCCTGCTTGCCCAGCTTCAAGAAGACCTCACCGAGGGCACCGTCTTCGTAGGCACCTGCGGTCATGTAACCCTCTGCACCGGCCACCGAGAAGCTGGTGGTGCGGCTCGGGCGCGACTTCGGCAGGCGGCGGCGGATCGGCTGGCCCGACGCAATGGCCGAGGCAACGGCGTCGACAACCTCATCGACCTTGGCAGCCTTGCCATCAGACAGCGGCTGGCCGACCTTGCAGTTGTCGCGGTAGATCGCGAGTGCCTTGATGCCCATCTTCCAGCCCTGGAAGTAGATCTCGGCAACTTCCTCGACCGTTGCCGACTCCGGCATGTTGACGGTCTTGGAGATGGCACCGGAGATGAACGGCTGAACCGCAGCCATCATGCGCACGTGACCCATCGGGGTGATGGAGCGAACGCCCATGGCGGTGTCGAAGATCGCGTAGTGCTCGGTCTTCAGGCCAGGTGCGTCAACGACGTGACCATTCTCGGAGATGTATTCGACGATTGCCTCGACGGTCTCCTCGGTGTAACCGGCCTTGCGCAGTGCACGCGGGATGGTCTGATTCACGATCTGCATCGAACCGCCGCCGACGAGCTTCTTGAACTTCACCAAGGAGAAGTCGGGCTCGATACCGGTGGTGTCGCAGTCCATCATGAAGCCGATGGTGCCGGTCGGGGCGAGAACCGAGGCCTGCGCATTACGCCAGCCGTTCTTCTCACCGGTCTTCAGGCACTCTTCCCAAGCCTTGTTCGCCAGCTTCTGGACGTCGCCATCGAGGCTCGTGATGGTGCGCACGGTGTCGTTGGCTGCGGCGTGCTTGCGCATGACGCGCTTGTGGCCATCGATGTTGCGTGCGTAGCCCTCGTAGGCGCCGACGACGCCTGCGAGCTCAGCGCTGCGCTTGTAGGCAGTGCCGGTCATGAGGCTGGTGATCGCTGCCGCGAACGCACGGCCGCCATCGCTGTCGTAGGGAAGACCGGTGGCCATCAGCAGGGCACCGAGGTTCGCGTAGCCAATACCGAGCTGGCGGTAGCGACGGGTGGTGTCACCGATGGGCTGGGTCGGGAAGTCAGCGAAGGAGATTGAGATATCCATCGCGGTGATGACGAACTCGACTGCCTTGGCGAAGCGCTCGGCATCGAACGTGTCATCATCCTTGAGGAAGGTGAGCAGGTTCAGTGATGCGAGGTTGCAGCTGGAGTTGTCGAGGCTCATGTACTCCGAGCAAGGGTTGGACGCATTGATGCGGCCAGTCTCGGGATTGGTGTGCCAGTCGTTGATGGTGTCGTCGTACTGGATGCCCGGGTCAGCGCAGGCCCATGCTGCCTCGGTCATCTTCGCGAAGAGCTCCTTGGCATCAACGGTCTCGACCACGCGACCATCGGTGCGTGCAGTCAGGCCGAAGGGGTCACCGTTCTCGACGGCGCGCATGAACAGATCAGACACGCGCACTGAGTTGTTGGCGTTCTGGTACTGAACCGAGTTGATGTCCTTGCCACCGAGATCCATGTCGAAGCCGGCATCCTTGAGGACGCGAATCTTCTCCTCTTCGCGAACCTTGGTCTCGATGAACTCCTCGATGTCGGGGTGATCGACGTCGAGCACGACCATCTTTGCGGCGCGACGCGTGGCGCCACCGCTCTTGATAGTGCCGGCAGAGGCGTCAGCACCACGCATGAAGGAGACCGGACCGGAGGCGGTGCCACCGGAGGACTTCAGGAGCTCCTTGCTGGAACGGATACGCGAGAGGTTCAGACCTGCACCCGAGCCACCCTTGAAGATGAAGCCCTCTTCCTTGTACCAGTTCAGGATGGAATCCATGGTGTCGTCGACCGAGAGAATGAAGCAGGCGCTGACCTGCTGCGGCGCCGTGGTACCGACGTTGAACCACACCGGTGAGTTGAAGCTGAACACCTGGTGCAACAGCATGTAGGTGAGCTCGTGCTCGAAGATCTCGGCGTCGGTCTCGGTACGGAAGTAGCCGTGCTCCTTGCCGGCCTTCGTGTAGGTGAGCACCACGCGGTCGATGAGCTGCTTGAGGCTCCACTCACGTGCCTCGGTACCGACAGCACCACGGAAGTACTTGGTGGTGACGATGGTGGAGGCGTTCACGCTCCAGAAGTCGGGGAACTCGACACCGCGCTGCTCGAAGACGACATCGCCGGTCTTCCAGTTGGTCTGGACGACGTCGCGACGCTCCCAATTCACGCCGTCATAGGGATGTTGCCCGGGAGTCGTGTAGAGCCGCTCCATGACAAGACCGGGCTTGCGCAAGGTGTTGTGAACGAACGCAGCCGGTGCACTGGTGGTAACTGACATGGGTGGTGCCTTTCTTCCTCAGGAGCGGTTACTGGAATGGGAAGTCGTGGAGGACTCGAGCGTGGTCGGCTCTTGCCCGGTGGGTTCGCCCTCTGCGCGCAGCAGGGCAATTTCGGCCTCGAAGTCATCGAGGGTGTCGAACGATCGGTAGACGGAGGCGAAGCGCAGGTAGGCCACTTCGTCGAGTTCGCGCAGCGGACCGAGGATCGCCAGGCCAACTTCCATCGCCGGAATCTCGGCGGTGCCTGTGGCGCGGAGCGCGTCTTCGACCTTCTGTGCCAGCAGGGCGAGGTCGTCATCGCTGACCGGACGACCCTGACAGGCCTTGCGCACGCCGGAGACAACCTTGGCGCGGCTGAAGGACTCCAGGACACCGGAGCGCTTGGCGATCAGCATCTGAGCTGTCTCGGCGGTGGTGAAGCGACGGCCGCAGGCGGCACACTCACGACGACGTCGGATGGCTGCGCCATCGTCGACCGTGCGCGAATCCACGACTCGTGAGTCGTCTTCGCGGCAGAACGGGCATCGCATTCGGTGTACCTCCCTTCCCTTTACTTCACTTCTGTCACATCTGTGAGGCCAGTTCAGGCTTCCTGTGGGTGAATCTGGGGATTCCCTGTGGAAAGCCTGT
>CALFIA010000228.1 GCA_937876275.1 uncultured Actinomycetes bacterium
ATTCGGCCTAGCGTGCGCGGCGGCTGTGCTTATTCGGCCTAGCGTGCGCGGCGGCCCAGACGTTCAACATCGAGAATCATCACCTGTCGTGATTCGAGGCGGATCCAACCGCGCTGCGCGAAGTCGGCAAGTGCCTTGTTCACGGTCTCGCGCGAAGCACCGACCAACTGTGCGAGTTCTTCCTGAGTCATGTCGTGGGTGACCATGAGCCCATCGGGCGTGATCTGCCCGAACTTCTCACCGAGATCCATGAGCGCCTTGGCGACTCGGCCGGGAACATCGGAGAAGACAAGATCGGCCATCGCCTCGTTGGTACGACGAAGACGACGGGCAAGCGCCTGGAGGAGTGCCGCGGCAACCTCGGGGCGACCGGCGAGCCACGGGCCGAGCTGCTCATGACTGAGTCCGAGCACGGTGGCGTCGGTCAATGCAGTTGCCGTCGCGCGACGGGGGCCTGGATCGAAGAGGCTGAGCTCGCCGCACATTTCGCCGGGGCCGAGCACCAGCATGAGCGATTCGCGCCCATCGGCTGATGATTGGCCGAGCTTGACCTTGCCTTCGAGGATTACGTAAAGACGGTCGCCAGGTTGGCCCTCGGTGAAGAGCTCCTCGCCCTTGGTGATGCGGATCTCGACGAGGCTGGCTCGAAGTGCTGCCGCGCCCTCGGCGTCGAGTGCGGCGAACAAGGGTGCCTGCATCAGCACGTCGTCCACTGTGACCTCCGTCATCATTTACTAGGGAGTCCACATTCTTGCGCATCCCGACGTCCAGGACCAGGCCAGGTCCCAAACAGACGTACGCTGAGCCAATGTCCGAGTCGAGCCGTACCTGGATTCGTGAGGGAAAGGTCGATCTCGACGCCCTGCACGGACTGCCGTCCTGGCTCGAACCCGTGGCCACGTGCGTACAGGGCATTCGGTCCGATGAGCTGAAATACGCCATTCCGACCGATGGGGAGGGCAGGCACTCCGCTGTTCTCATCCTCTTCGGGGAAGGCCCCGACCCCGATCTCCTGATGATTCAGCGCGCCGCCCGAATGAGGGCGCATGCCGGTCAGCCGGCCTTTCCCGGAGGCGCCGTCGACCCCACTGACGTTGATGCACGTGCAGCTGCCGTGCGCGAGGCAGTCGAGGAAACAGGTCTCGACCCGAGCGGGGTGCGAGTCTTTGGCCAACTTCCGGATCTGTGGCTCAGCGTCAGTGGATTCGTGGTCTCACCGGTGTTGGCGTGGTGGGAGAAGCCCAGTGCGGTTTGGGCCCGAGAGCCCGATGAGGTCGAGTTGGTCACTCGCGTGAAACTGGGCGACCTGATCAAACCTGCTAACCGCGTGAGCGTTCGACATCCGTCGGGTTACACCGGTCCGGGATTTCGCGTGAACGACATGCTGGTGTGGGGCTTTACCGGTGGGCTCATCGATCTCATCCTGGAGCACTCTGGTCTGGCGCAACCGTGGGATCGACGCAGCATTGTCGAACTCGACCCCGTCACGTCCGATGACGAAGACACCGTGACTTCGTGAATCTCGTCGACTGGGTACTCGTCGGTGCCACCATCGTCTTTGCCTGGGCCGGGTGGCGGCAGGGATTCGTTGCAGGCGTGCTGTCGTTCGCTGGCTTTCTCGGTGGCGGGCTTGCTGCTGCTTTTTTCCTTCCGCGAATCTCTGCGTCGTTGACCGATAACCCGGCAATTCGCGTGGGCATCGTGGTCGTCGGAGTGATCATCGCTGCACTCATTGGCCAATTCGTCACGTCACTTCTCGGGCGGCGGCTCCATGACGCGATCACCTGGCGACCGGCGCGACTTATTGACAATGCAGCCGGAGCAACTCTTGCGGTGATTGCGCTGGCGATCATGGCGTGGATTGTCGCCAGCGCAGTTGCCTTCCTGCCTCAGTTGCCGATGGCCGCGCAAATTCAGCAATCCCGAATTCTCGTCATGGTCGATACGGCCGTGCCGAATCAGGTGCGCGATGCATTTGTTGGCCTGCGCAACATGGTCAGCACCGCCGATGCCCCTCGGGTGTTCTCGGTATTGGGGTCGATCTCCGGACCCAGCGTTGCGCTGCCTGACCCCGCCGTGATTCTCAGCGGTGCCATCACCGATGCTCGACCGTCGGTAGTTCGCGTGAGTGGCAAGTCGAATGAATGCCGAGTATCGGTAAGCGGTTCGGGATTTGTATATGCGCCACAGCATGTGCTCACCAACGCCCACGTTGTTGCCGGTATCGCATCGCCCGAGATTCAGGTACGCGCATCCAAGCCGCTCTTGCCTGCAACAGTCGTCTACTTTGATCCTCAGGTCGATATTGCAGTGCTCTACGTGCCGGATCTCGATGCGCCGGCAATCGATTTCACTTCTGATCCGGCGCAATCCGGTGACGATGCCATCGTCGCTGGGTTCCCTGAAGGCGGCCCTTACGATTCTGCGCCGGCCCGCATTCGCGATGTCATCACGGCGCGAGGCGATGACATCTACGGAAAGTCAGGCGTGGAGCGAGAGGTGTATTCCTTCCGCGGAGATGTGAAACACGGAAATTCAGGCGGGCCGCTGCTCACGACTCGTGGTGAGGCGCTCGGCATGGTCTTCGCCTCTGGCACCGACAACACGGGTTACGCGCTCACGGCGGAGCAACTCAGAGTTGCTGCTGCACGAGGACTCCGCTCAGACGAGCAGGTTGAGACGGGATCCTGTCGAATCCACGAGTAAGGCGCGAACTACTCGCCGTTCAGCCACGTCAGGAGCAAGTCATTGAATTGCTCAGGATTCTCCTCGTGGGGGAAATGCCCGGTATCCATCGTCGACAGTGAATAGTTGCCGCGCACGAATGATTCGCTCCCGGCGCACACGTCAATGCTCATCATCGGATCGCGTGAGCCGTGCACATGAAGAACATCTGCATTGATTGTCGACTTCATTCGTGACATATAGCGAAGTCCATCAGGTCGAGGCACTGATCGACCGGCCCAGCGATGAAATTCGATGGCGGTGTGCGCAGTAGGCCAGCGCATGAATGCCGATCGGTACATGGACAGCGCCTCGGTATCGGGCCAGCCGGGAGTGCCGGACCACTCGGTGATCAGATCACCGACTCGGGCACCTTCGCCTCGAGTGAGTGCACGTTCAGGCAGGAACGGAATCTGGAAGCCCAGTGCGTAGCCGAGCGAGATGCGTCGGCGCCACGGTTGAAGCGAAGCGCTTCGCACTCGTCTCGGATGAGGTGAGCTCACCGGCACGATGGCAGTGACAACGTCAGGCTGAAGTACTGCCATCGACCACGCCACGAATGCACCCCAGCCGTGCCCGACAATCACTGCCTCGCTCTCGCCCATCGAGCGAATGACCGCGGCGACATCAGCAGACAAAGTGAATGGGTCATAGCCATGCGGTGGGTGGTCGGAACCGCCGTAGCCGCGAAGGTCCATCGCAATCGCGCGATACCCGGCTTCGGCGAGGGCAGTGAGCTGGTGACGCCATGTCCACCAGAAAGTAGGGAAGCCGTGCAGCAACACGACAGCGGGGCCTTCGCCCTGCTCGACTACGTGGAAACGCGCCCCATTCGCTGAGATATCGCGATGTGACCACTCACCGGCGACGCGAATCGCAGCATCGGGCTCGATGAGTGTCATAGGGGGAAATGAGTGAATTACTCGACGGGCTTCGAAGGCGCCAGGATCTCCTGGGTCTTGCGAAGCTCGGCCATCGACAGGTCAGGGCCCTTGATGGTGGAAGCGTTCTTCTTCGTCAGGATGCCGGTCACGATTGCGGAGATCAGCAGGAAGAGCGAGACGAGCCCGAAACCCGCCCAGGTGGGCAGACCCATGGCCGCAAGTGCGAACGCGATCGTGATCAGAATGAAGATGGCAAAGAGGCTGATTGTGACCACGGTGATGACGGCCATGATGCTGGTGCGCGCGACGGCCTCGCCCGTGCTCTTGAATTCAGCCTGCGTGAATGCGACCTGAGCCTGTACGAGGCGCTTGGCGTCATTCGCGGTCTTGCGCACGAGGTCGGCGATGCTTGCGTCCTTTGCCATGACAGCAGGTTACTGCTCCGGGCCTGATTGATACACGTCCGGGATTCCATCCCCGTCAGAGTCGGCCTCCTCCACGGCGTGGACGACCCGATAGTGCCGATTTCTCCCACGAATCGCCACGGTCGCCAGGGCAGCGGAGATCACCGAAGCGGTCAGGACGGCGATCTTCGCGCTGTCCATTTCGCCAGGATCGCCGGGGAAGGCCAAGCCGCTGATGAGCAGGGCGACGGTGAAACCGATGCCCGCGAGGACGCCCACAGTGGCGATATCGCGCCAGGCAAGCATGGGATTGAGCTGTGCACGGGTGAATCGGGCGACCAGCCACGAGGTGCCGAAGACACCGACAGGCTTTCCGATGACCAGTCCGATCAGGATGCCAAGAGCCACGGGGCTGCTGAGTGCGGTGATGAAGCCAATGCTGCGCAGATCAACTCCGGAGGCGAGGAAAGCGAAGATCGGTACGCAGAGTCCGGCGCTGATCGGATGAATGAGGTTCGCCATTCGATCACCCGGGCTCTCCTTCTCGCCCTGATCGAGCTTGACGCGTGTGAGCAATCCGAGCACTACGCCCGCGACGGTGGCATGAACCCCGCTTTGGAAGAGGCAGTACCAAGCGAGGAAGGACACGGGTATGTAGAGCCAGGGTGTGCGGATGCGTCGTCTCTGCGCGAGGAAGTAGATCGCGAAAAGTACGAGCGCACCGAGGAACCAGTTCAAGTGGAATCCGTGCGAATAGAAGACTGCGATGACAGTGATGGCGCCGAGATCGTCGACCACTGCTAGTGCGAGCAGGAAGGCACGTAAGGGAAGCGGCAGCATGCGTCCGACAACAGCGAGTACGGCAAGTGCGAAGGCAATGTCGGTCGCCATCGGGATGCCCCAGCCGTGCGGTGCGCCGTCAGCCGCCGTCATGTTGACGATAAGGAAGATTGCCGCGGGTAGGACCATGCCGCCGATGGCTGCCGCAATCGGAACTATCGCCTGGGCGGGCTTTGACAGGGCGCCGAGCACGAACTCGTGCTTGAGCTCCAGGCCCGCGACGAAGAAGAACACCGCCAGCAGCGCATCAGACGCCCACGTGCCGAGGCCGAGATGAAGGTTGAGCGAGGTCGGGCCGACCTCGTAGTCGACGATGTTCGCGTAGGTCGACGCCCATGCCGAGTTAGCCCAGATCAACGCGATGACGGCACAGACGAGAAGCAGAATGCCGCCGACGGTCTCGTCGCTCAGCTGGGATCGAAGCCAGTTCCTTTGAAACAAGGTGGGGCGAGAGAGCAGATGCGTTCTCGCCATGGCAACTAATCCTCTGTAGATGAACTCGAAAGACCTGCCGAGATCATATTCATCACTGTCGGATCAGCGAGGGTGGTTGCATCCCCTAGATCACGATTCTCGGCGACGTCGCGCAGGAGGCGGCGCATGATCTTGCCGGAGCGAGTCTTGGGTAGTTCGGCGACGATCATGATCTGTCTCGGCTTTGCAATCGGGCCAATTTCCTTAGCGACGTGATCGCGCAAAGCCTTCGCGACACCGGGGCCGTCTTCGGAACCCTTGCGCAGGATGACGAAGGCCACGATGCCCTGGCCGGTCATCTCATCGTTTGCGCCGACGACAGCCGCCTCGGCCACGGTCGGATGCGACACGAGTGCCGACTCGACCTCGGTGGTCGAGATGCGGTGCCCCGACACGTTCATGACGTCGTCGACGCGACCCAGCAGCCAGAGAGCTCCATCGTCGTCATACTTCGCTCCGTCTCCGGCGAAGTAGTACTGCGGCCAGCGCGACCAGTAAGTGTCGACGTAGCGTTCGTTATCGCCCCAGATGCCGCGCAGCATTGACGGCCACGGTTCGGTGAGCACGAGGTAGCCGCCATGGCCATCGCCCACGGGAGTGCCGTTGTCGTCGACGATCGCGACGGAGATTCCGGGGAGTGCTTCCATTGCGGAACCGGGCTTCGTGGCCGTCACGCCAGGCAGCGGTGAAATCATCATGCCGCCGGTCTCGGTTTGCCACCAGGTATCGACGATCGGGCAGCGGTTGCCGCCGATGACATCGCGGTACCACATCCACGCTTCAGGATTAATGGATTCTCCGACGGAGCCGAGCACGCGAAGCGAGGAGAGATCCTTCGACTGCGGCAGTTCATCGCCCCACTTCATGAATGTGCGAATTGCCGTCGGTGCGGTGTAGAGAATCGAGACCTTATGGCGCTCGATGATGTCCCACCAGCGGTCTTGACCTGGCGTATCGGGTGTTCCTTCATAGATAACCTGTGTCGCGCGGTTCGAGAGCGGGCCGTATACGACGTATGAGTGACCGGTGACCCAGCCGATGTCAGCAGTGCACCAGAACACGTCAGTCTCGGGCTTGAGATCGAACACGTTGTAGTGCGTGTATGACACCTGAGTGAGATAGCCGCCGGTCGTGTGAAGAATGCCCTTCGGCTTTCCGGTCGTGCCCGACGTGTAGATCATGCTGCCGCGCGACGGCCGCGGCGGCTCGCTCCAGCTGGAGGCCTCCGATCTGGAGGCCGTCCGGAGCGTGATGGAATCCCAGCGCCCGGATCTCGTCGTCAACTGCGTAGGCAAGCTCAACCGAGACGCAGAGGATCATCCGCTCGAGGCTTATATCGTGAACGGGCTGCTTCCCCACTGGCTTGCTTTCGCCGCCTCGGAGATCGGGGCGAGGCTGATCCACATCAGCTCCGACTGCGTCTTCGAGGGAGACCGGGGCGGGTACAGCGAGCACGATATTCCGGACGGCAAAAGCGTGTACGCCCGCTCGAAGGCTCTCG
>CALFIA010000229.1 GCA_937876275.1 uncultured Actinomycetes bacterium
GCAGTGCGCGCTCGGACTCCTGGATCTCGCTCTCGGACCAGAAGGACGAGCGGTAGGCGTAGGGGCCGAAGAAATGCACGTGTTGCGCTGCGTACTCATTGGGCCAACGACGCGGGTCACCGGTCGCGGCGATCGCTGCACCCGTGTTGCCGTGGTACGAGCGGTAGGCCGAGAGAACCTTGTGCTTGTTCGTGTGCAGGCGAGCCATGCGAATGGCGTTCTCGACTGCGTCGGCGCCACCGTTGGTGAAGAACACCTTCGCCATGTTCGGTGATGACAACTCGACGATGCGCTTCGCAGCGTTATTGCGGGCATCATTCGCATGCTGTGGCGCGATGGTCGACAGCAGTGCTGCCTGATCCTGAATGGCCTTGACTACCTTGGGGTGCTGGTGACCGATGTTGACGTTGACCAGCTGCGAGGAGAAGTCGAGGAACTTATTGCCATCGTAATCCCAGAAGTAGCTGCCCTCTGCCGCTGCGATGCACATGGGCTTGAGGGCCTTCTGCGCACTCCAGGAATGGAAGACGTACTCGCGATCCATATCGAAGACGGTCTTGCCGTAGGCGGGATCTGCCGTGAACTCCATCGGGACTCCTCTATTCGTGGTCGCGTAAATCTAACGCGCCAATAGGAAGGAGACTAGAACAGCGAATGTTCACCACATATCGGGGTGACTAATTAATGAGATCGTGGATCGCAATCGTCGCGTTACGGTCCTGTCCCACGCCCACCGCGCTGATGCGGGTCTTGGAGACCACCTCGAGGAAGGCCACGTAGTCGCGGGCATTCTTCGGCAGGTCGGCCAGGGTCTGGGCGCCGGAGATGTCTTCGGTCCAGCCGGGCAGGTACTCGTAGATCGGCTTGGCGTGATGGAACTCGGTCTGGGTCATCGGCACCTCATCGGAGCGGACGCCATCAACGTCGTAGGCCACGCACACCGGAATCTGCTCGAAGCCGGTGAGGACGTCGAGCTTGGTCAAGAAGATGTCAGTCAAGCCGTTGACGCGCGTGGCGAAGCGGGCGATGGGTGCATCGAACCAGCCACAGCGACGCGGACGACCGGTCGTGACACCGCGCTCGCCGCCGATGTTGCGCAGACGCTCGCCGTCTTCATCGAGGAGTTCAGTCGGGAACGGGCCTGAGCCGACGCGAGTCGTGTAGGCCTTCAGGATTCCGCAGACACGAGTGATGCGCGTGGGGCCGATGCCTGAGCCAGTGCTCGCGCCGCCTGCAGTCGGATTGCTGGAAGTGACGAACGGGTACGTGCCGTGATCGACGTCGAGCAACGTTCCTTGGCCGCCCTCGAGCAGCACGACCTTGTTGTCATCGAGCGCGTTATTCAGCAGCAGCGATGTATCGGCAACGTACGGGCGAAGGATGTCGGCGTACTCCAGAAGCGCATCGGTAATCGCATCGACCTCGAGTGCGCGACGGTTGTAAACCTTCACGAGGATCTGGTTCTTCGAGAGCAGCGCACCCTCGACCTTCTGGCGAAGGATGGACGGGTCGAAGAGATCCTGCACGCGAATGCCGAGGCGGGCGATCTTGTCGCTGTAGGTGGGGCCAATGCCGCGACCGGTAGTACCGATCTTCGACTTGCCGAGGAATCGCTCAGAGACCTTGTCGAGGGTGACGTGATACGGAGTGATCAGGTGTGCGTTTGCGCTGATCACGAGCTTCGAAGTGTCGATGCCCTTCTCGTTCAGGCCCTTCATCTCGTGAATGAGAACTTCGGGGTCAATGACAACGCCGTTGCCAATGACCGGGACGACCTCGGGAGTCAAGATGCCGCTGGGCAGCAGATGGAGGGCAAACTTGCGATCTCCGATAACCACCGTGTGACCGGCGTTATTGCCGCCCTGGTAGCGGACGACGTAATCAACGCGTCCTCCGAGGAGGTCAGTGGCTTTTCCCTTGCCTTCATCGCCCCACTGGGCGCCTACAAGGACGATCGCTGGCATGAGGAAAAGGCTATCGGACCCTGGGTGTCAGTCCGAATCGAGAAGGCGACGGGCCAACTCGGCACCAAGGAGATGCCCCGATAACCAGGCGGTTTCGACCTTGGGGCCGTCAGCCCAGGCGTCTCCGGCCAGACCGAGGAGACGTTCCTCATCGAGATAGAAGGCTTCGACGTGTGCAGCCATCGGCTTCGCGAAGGTCCATCGATGCGCATCGACCCAGGTTGGCTGTTCAGTGATGGAGAGCACGCGGCGCAAGGTGGCGAGGACAATCGGCAACACGGACGCAGGATCGTCGAGATGTCGCGCCGACAGCACCGGATTCACGTGCGCCACCAGCACTGGAGCACCGTCGCCTCGACGGGAACCGTCATTCGCAATCCAGGTGATGACCGGATCGTCGTTGACGAACATGCCGTCGAAGTCTTCCCAGCACTGCTGGTCGAAAACGGCCGTGACAGCAATCACTGGCTCATAGGTGATGCCGGTCAGCGCTGTCTCAAGACTCGGACTCATCAGTGAGGTGTCGATGATTCGATGCGCCTGCGTATTGGGCATGCACAGCGCCACAGCTTCCCGGCGCTCGCCGTCGACGATAAACGACGTTTCGTCAGCTCTCACCGAGGCCACATCGATACTCGACCACACGTCGGGAAGCTTCGACGCAGCATCGACGATCAAGGATCGCAAACCACCTTGTGCTGCGTAACGGATCGGTCCGGTGCGCACGGCCTCGACACCGTCACTGCTTGCGACATGGAAGGAGTCGGTCCACGGTCTTGCAAGGCCACGCGCAACCCAATCGTCAACTACTGCACGAAATTCCGGAGTCGAGACCGTGAAGTACGAGGCACCAATATCGACGACACGGCCATCAAATGCCGTGCCCGTCTCTCGAAGGGAGCGCGAAGCCATTCGGCCCCCGACTGCGCGGCCGCGATCGACAACAAGCGGGATGAAGCCCGCTTCAGCCATCGAAGTTGCGCAAGCGATACCACTGATGCCGGCACCGACGACGAGTGCTCCGCTCATGAATGAGGAATCAGCGGATCGCAGTCATTGAGGAAAGCAGTGATGCGCTCGGCTTCGTCAACCTCGTTGATCGCCGCCGCAGCGCGCTGAAGTGAGCGCAGGCAGCGCAGGAATCCCTGATTCGGCTCATGCGACCACGGCACTGGGCCATGACCCTTCCAGCCATTGCGGCGAAGGGAGTCGAGACCGCGGTGGTAGCCGACGCGGGCAAAGGCGTATGACTCGACAACACGACCATCAGCCCATGCCTGATCGGAGAGCACCGCCCACGCGAGTGAACTAGTCGGGTTATCGCGTACGACCTGCTCAGCATCTGCGCCTGAGGCGAATGCGGCCGCTGCTGCGGTATCGGCCGGCAGCAGGGTGGGAGGGGGTCCGTCGAGAAGATCCTTGCCAATGCTCATGCCACCACTCTCTCACTCACGAAGGTGCCTGGCGACTTGGCTCCGCCACAAGCAAAGGAGCCGAGGCAATCGCCTCGGCTCCTTCGACAATTTCTGGTGACTACTTGATCTTGGTGCCGACCGAACGGAGGTCTTCGCAACCCTGGGTCACGCGTGCAGCCATGCCGGCCTCAGCGAGCTTGCCGTAGGTGCGCGGGTCGTACTGCTTCTTGTTTCCGACCTCGCCGTCGATCTTCAGCACGCCGTCGTAGTTCTTGAACATGTGGTCGACGATCGGGCGAGTGAAGGCGTACTGGGTATCGGTGTCGATGTTCATCTTCACGACGCCGTAGTCGAGTGCTTCACGAATCTCGCTGAGCAGTGAGCCCGAGCCACCGTGGAAGACGAGATCGAAGGGCTTCTCGACGCCGTACTTCGCACCGACTGCGGTCTGGATGTCATTGAGGATCGACGGGGTGAGCACGACGTTGCCCGGCTTGTACACGCCGTGCACATTGCCGAAGGTTGCAGCGACCATGTAGCGACCGCGCTCGCCGAGACCGAGTGCCTCAGCAGTCGCGAGGCCGTCTTCGACGGTGGAGAACAACTTGGCGTCATGAGAGGCCTCGATGCCGTCTTCCTCGCCACCGACAACACCGATCTCGATTTCGAGAATCGTGCGAGCCTTGACCGATGCCTCGAGCAGGCGCTGCGAGATCTCGAGGTTCTCCTTCAGCGGCACCGCGGAGCCATCCCACATGTGCGACTGGAACAGCGGCTCGAGGCCCTTGGCCACGCGCTCCTGTGAGATGACGATGAGCGGCTCCATGAAGCCCGCGAGCTTGTCCTTGGGGCAGTGGTCAGTGTGCAGCGCGATGTTGACGTCGTAGCTCTTCGCGATCGAGTGTGCGAACTCAGCGAGAGCGACGGCGCCGGCGACCATGTTCTTGACCATCTGGCCAGAGGCGAACTCCGCGCCGCCCCAGGAGAACTGGACGATGCCATCGGACTCTGCCTCGGCGAAACCGCGGATGGCGGCGACGATGGACTGTGAGGAGGTGCAGTTGATCGCGGGGTATGCGAACTTGCCGGTCTTTGCTCGGTCGAGCATCTCGGCGTAGACCTCGGGGGATGCAATGGGCATCTGATTACTCCTGAAGGTGGGTGGATGTAAGCGTGAACATCATCCCACTCACGAAAGTGCGTTGCACCACCAGGTTCGGGTACTTGGACGCCCAAATACTTGCCCGTTACTCCACGAACTCGAGCTCTCGCACCGGTCTGTACAGCAGGCAGCCGATGACAGCGAGCGTCGAGATCGCCACGCCGATCATGAATGAACGTTGCAGACCGATTGCAGCAACGAGCGGGCCAGCAAGTGCAAGGCCAATGGGGCCGAACATCAATGAGCCCAGAGCGTCGTACGAGTTCACCCGCGAGAGCGACTCTCGTGGCACGCGTGTCTGCAAAGCGGTAATCCAGAGCACATAGAACAGCTCGAGTGAGATGCCGAAGGCGAAGGCGCCGAGAGCTGCGATCGGCAGCGGCGACTCGAGGGCCAAGATCAACAACCAGGCCGGAAGTGCCAGGGTGAAGAGCATGCCGATCAGCAAAGGATGACCGGTCCGAATTCGAGCCGCGACGATGCCGCCCACGAGCAAGCCGATGCCCTGACACGCCATCACCACTGCCCAGCCCTTCGGGCCGCCATAGATCTGCAGAGCAAGAACTGGGCCGAGAACCTCCTCGGAACCGCGCCACACCATCACGATGAACGAGAACGAGGCGACGATGACGACGATCCAGCGGAAGGAGAGGAAGACCTTCCAGCCATGAACGAGGTCCGCGATCACCGACTCCCCTGAATCATGGGGCTTATCGACGTGACCGATTGAGAGCACGAGCAATGCTGCGGCGAAGAAGCTGAGGGAATCCAGCGCAATTGACCAGCCCGGGCCAACGAGAGCAACAAGAAGGCCACCGATGGATGCACCGGCGATGAAGCCCACATTGCTGGAAATCGATATCAACGAGTTTGCCGATTGCAGCTGCTCGTCAGGCACGACATCGGGCGTGAAGCCCGACATTGCCGGGTACCACATTCCGTTGAGCAGGCCAGAGAGCAAGCCGATGAACGCGAGAATCGGCACATTGGCGTGACCGGTGATGAACAAGATCGCAGTCGTCATCACGAAGATGCTGAGCAACCCGTCGGTCATCCACACCACTCGCGCGCGACCGATCCGATCGGCGATCACTCCGCCGAACGGCAGCATCAATATGAGCGGAATTGCCTGTGCCGCGAGCACGATCGACAGCGATGTGGGCGTTGCTCCCGGAAGCGCGAGAACACCGAAGGCCAGAGCGATGGGTGCGACGCCGTTGCCGAGATTGCTGATGCCTCGCGACAGGAAGAGTCGACGGAACTCCGAGTTCTTCAGTACCTCTCGGTTGCCCGCCATGGGATCACCCTAGGGAACCTTGTGTCGGGGGTACTCGGTTTACTTCACATCCCCCGCATGAGCACTGTCTCGCACGGCAACCGGGGCCGTCAGCCGACCTTGCCGAGTAAGTAATCGCGTCGTGCCATCAGGACTTCAACCGGTGCAGCGGCACTCGGCGGCCCAGGTGCGACCTTTCGCAGCTCACCATGAATCTCGGCGTGATTCCGAGACGTGCGTGCGGCCCACTGACGCACCAATCCCGCCACTTCCTTGCGAAGTGCATCAACGTCGCGCCAGTGAGTTCCGTTACCAGCCACATCAAGCTCATCGAACAGGGTTCCGCTCTTGCGGATGTCAGCATCACGCACTGCAAGGAGTGTTGCTGTCTGTTCTGGGGTCAGCAGACCTGGCAGGCCGAGGAAGTCGGCGTCCTCGGGCGCCACCTCGGCAGTGTGGGCTCGGCCGCCGTGCAGCACATGCGCGAACTCAGCTTCCGAGTCGAGTGCAGTGAACTCCGGGAGCCCGGGCTCGGAAATCACGCGCTCAATCTGCGAGTCATCAAGAGCAGCGCCGGAGGGAACTTTCACGACGTGATTTCGCTGCTCTTCGAGCTCGGCGGCCAGCGCCAGTAGCGGGCGAACGGCCGGAATGAACACAGTCGCTGTCTCACGTGAATTGCGAGCTCGCACGACGCGGCCCACGGCCTGAGCGAAGAAGAGGGGTGTTCGGTAGCTGGTGGTCCAGACGCACACGTTCAGTCGCACGATGTCGACACCTTCAGACACCTGGCGTACTGCCACCATCCAGCGATCCTGGCTCCGATTGAACTCCTCGATCTTCTTGCTCGACTTCGGGTCATCGGAGAGCACGAGCACCGGCGTGTGCCCAGTGATCTTCTTGACGAGCTTGGCGTAAGCGCGTGCGGTCTCCTGATCGGTAGCAAGCATCAATGCCGCCGCATCGGGCATTCCCGAATCGCGGACATCAGAGAGTCGCCTGTCAGCGGCGGCAATGACGTGCGGGATCCACTTGCCCTCGGGATTTAGTGCCGTGCGCCATGCCGTTTCCTCGCGCCGCTTTGTTCCTGCTTCAGAGAGCGATGCACTCATGACATCACCCGCTGAGTTCATCCATCGACTGGTACCCGAATAGGCTGCGAAAACGACCGGGCGCACCACCGCATCAGCGAGTGCCTCGCGATAGCCATAGGTGTAATCGGCAACCGACATGATTTCGTCGGATGACGGTGCTGCGTATTGCACGAAAGGAATTCGTTCTTCCGGCTTAGTGCGAAACGGCGTGCCGGTGAGGCAGAGCCGACGCTGCGCTTCGCTGAACGCATTCTGCACGGCATCGCCCCACGACAGACTGTCGCCGGCGTGATGAATCTCGTCGAGGATTACCAATGAGCGCTTCGCAGTTGCACGAGCTCGATGCAGCATTGGATGCGAGGCCACCTGGGCGTAGGTAGTGATGTACCCACAGGTGTCGCCGCGCACAGGGCCATCGGCATTGGCCAATTTCGGATCAAGAACCAGCGACATATTGCTCGCCGCATCGGCCCACTGAGTGCGCAGGTGATCTGTTGGAACGACGACGATCACGCGATCAATCGCGCGCTTGCTCATCAGGTGCAGTGCCAACGTCAGCGCAAAGGTCGTCTTTCCCGCGCCGGGAGTTGCCGTGACAAGAAAGTCTTTCGGGTTTGCCTCGATGTATTGGGCGAGTGCCTCCTGCTGCCACTGGCGCAGGGGTGATTTCCGGTTAGACATTGCCGCGTGAGTCTATTGGCGCGAGGTTACGCGAGCGGGACCTGACCGAAAGCGTGTCGTCTCACCCAGGCATGCATCGCGATCGCAGCAGCCGCCCCAGCGTTGATGGAACGCGTCGAGCCGTACTGCGCGATTGAGAGCACGGCCGTTACCTTGGCCCGTGCCTCCTCGGTCAGGCCCTCGCCCTCCTGACCGAAGAGCAGCATCGCATTGGCGGGCAGGTCGAATGTCTCGATCGGCACGCAGCCGGGCAAGTTGTCGATGCCAATGAGCACGACCTCATTCGCGCGACACCAAGCAGCGAGCTCCGTCGCATTCTCATGGTGACGCACATGCTGATAACGATCGGTGACCATCGCGCCGCGCCGATTCCAGCGTTTGCGGCCGACGATGTGCACTTCGTTCGCAAGAAAGGCGTTGGCGGTACGCACGACCGAGCCGATATTGAAGTCATGATTGAAGTTCTCGATCGCGACATGAAAGGGATGACGCTTCACGTCGAGATCAGCGACGATGGCCTCAAGCCGCCAGTACCGGTAGTCATCGATCACATTGCGGCGGTCGCCGTTGGCGAGTAACTCGGGATCGAATCTGTCGTCATTCGGCCAGGGAAGCGGGTGTGGCCCAACGCCATTGAGCTCGACATCGTCGTCGGCGCGGGGTTCGGGCTCATCCACATGCCGACGATAGCCTGGTCGCCGTGACCCCATTGCTGACCGCAGTCCACACCGGCGTGCTCTCGACGTTGAATCCCGAGACCTTGCTTCACAACCTCGGCGATCTGGCTTTCTGGGCCGTCATCGCCATCATCTTCGCCGAGTGCGGACTGCTCATCGGGTTCTTCCTGCCCGGTGACTCACTTCTCTTCGTCACCGGATTGTTCATCGCCAAGAACTGGATCGGCATGAACATCTGGCTGGCGGCATTCCTGCTGGTGATCGCCGCCATTCTCGGCAACGCGTGCGGATACTGGATTGGACGGAAAGCCGGCCCGGCACTGTTCCGGAAGGAAGACTCGAAGCTCTTCCGACGAGAGTACGTGGAGAAGACACATGTCTTCTTCGAGAAGTACGGCGCCCGGGCTATCGTGCTTGCCCGCTTCGTCCCGATCGTGCGCACCTTCATCACTGCAACTGCCGGAATGGGCCGCATGCCCTTTGGTCGATTCATCTTCTTCAGCGCTATAGGCGCGATCTTGTGGGCAGGCGGCGTGACGATCCTGGGTTACTTCCTGGGCAACGTCACCTTTATCGCCGACCACATCGAACTGATCCTGATCCTCGTGGTGGTCATTAGCGTGGTGCCGATTCTCATCGAGTGGCTGCGAAGTCGCCGGACTGCGCCCTAGCCCCTCGCGCCTTCATGCGGCGCCGTTCTACCTGAACGTTTAGCGCTTTCCTTCAGTTCCGCCGTCAGATCGGGCATCCCTCTATATGCGCGACAGTTACATCTGAAATTCGACACTAACCTGACGGCATGAGCGACACGAGCGAGTCATCCGCGCCCTCACACCTACGGGCATCAGCGGGTGCGGGCGCGCCCTCCGGTGCACCCACGCTTTTTCGCTCCACTGCTCTCGCCAAGCTCGATGTGGCGGCTGAGATCGATAACCAGCTCCCGCTCGTTCCCCGGCGTACCTGGCTCATTGCCGTCGGCGCGATTCTTCTCGTCATTGCTTTCGCCATGTGGGCCGCCATTACGCCAAGCATCACCAGCGTCTCGGCCACTGGGCGCGCGGTCGGCAGTGGCATTTCCACGGTTCCGGCGCCGAAATCTGGGCAGCTTCTCGACAACCTCCCCCCGGCCGGAACGATGGTCGAGGCAGATAAGCCGCTGGGGCGCATTCAGCTCGACGACGGCAGCACGGTGACCATCGCTCCGATGATCTCGGGCACCGTGTGGCAGGTGATGTCGTCCATGGGCGAACAGGTTGACCAGGGACGTCCGGTGCTCGAACTGCTTCCCACCGATAGCGATCACGGCGTGATCTTGATGCTCCCCGAGGAGAAGGCCGCCGGCGTCAAGCCTGGCCAAACCGTGCACCTCATGGGCGGAGTCGTGGGCGATGGCGTTGTCAGCGCGGTGCGAGCACCCATTCCGCCTGCAGCAGCAGCTCTTCAGGTGGGCCTCAACTTCACGACCGGTGACCTGCAGATTCCCGTACTTGTCGAGATACCCATGACGATTCAGCCCGGGGCCGAGGTAAGCGCCACCATCGTGCTTTCCGATAAGACCGTCCTCACACAACTCATCGGCTGAGCATGTCGACTACTACTGAGGACGTCCGTCGTCCGTCACGGGTACGCAAGCCCGTACCGTCGATTCTCCAGCTCGAAGTCACCGAGTGCGGAGCCGCATCGCTCGGCATGGTGATGGGGCGATACGGGAAGTTCATTCCACTCGATGAGCTGCGCGTACGCTGCGGTGTCTCTCGTGACGGCTCCAATGCGAAAAACCTGCTGCTCGCAGCACGCGGTTACGGAATGAATGCCAAGGCATTCAAGCGCGACCCCGAGGAACTGAAGGGGATGGAGTTTCCCCTCATCGTGCACTGGCGCTTCTACCACTTCCTGGTGGTCGAGGGTTATGACCGCAACGGCTGGATCCTCAATGATCCTGCGCTCGGGCCACGTCACTGCAGTCAAGAGGAATTCGACGAGTGCTTCACGGGTATCACGATCGACCTCAAGCCCGGCCCCGACTTCGTGCGCGAAGGGAAGCGACCTGGTGTGGTCGGTCGCCTGTTCAACGCCGCCGGAAGCATGCGTGCTGCACTCACGATTGCAATCATCTCCGCACTTCTTCTTGTCGTGCCGACCATCGCGGTGCCTCAGTTCATTCAGCTCTATGGCCAGCACCTATCGACTGGGGCAGGACTCATTGCAAGTATCGCCGTTTTCGGCCTACTTGCAGCCGCACTGATACAAGCAATCATCCTGCTTCTGCAGGGCGCACTGTCGGTGCGGCTGGCGACAAAGATTTCGCTTCGCCTGAGTTCGGCGATGGTCTATCAACTCCTGCGATTGCCTGCGAGCTTCCACGCGCAACGCGGTGCCAGCGTGCTCGCGCAACGCGCACTTCTCGCCGACCAGCTCAGCAGCGGAGTCTCAGCCATCACTATCGGCGCAGCATCAGGCGCGATCTTGTCTGCCATTGCGGCCATCG
>CALFIA010000230.1 GCA_937876275.1 uncultured Actinomycetes bacterium
ATCATACAGCCCGACCTGCATGGCGATTTCCTCGAACGCCGTGGCAAAGCCTTCGGAGCGGTTGGCGTAGATGTTGAACAGCGGCGGCGTGCGCGACGAGCCGTGGTCGAACACGTACTGCAGCGTGAAGTCGCGGGTGATCAGGGCCCGCTCCATGGCCGCGAAGGCCAGGACGGCGCCGATCAGCAAGCCCATGGCGTGCGAGTCAGTTCCGAAGTACGCCCTGCTCGGATCCGCGAAGTCAGGAAAGCCCTGTGAAACCGACATCGTGAACATCCACGCGGTAGAACCCAGTGCCAGGAGCAGGGCGAAGACGCCGACGCCGCGACGGTGAAACCGCCGGTACACGAGGAAGGCGAGAAACGGCCAGATCAGATAGAACTGCTCCTCGACGGCGAGGCTCCACAGATGAGTCAGAAGCGGTGGACGACCAATAGCCTCGAAGTACGAGAGGTCGGTGGCGATGTACCACCAGTTGTTGACGTAGAGCGCAGAGGCGAGCGAGTCACGCGCGAATTGATATGCCGCATCTCGATACCAGAGTGCGACAACGGTCCCGACGACGATGAGCATCAGCAGGAGTGCTGGAAGCAATCGGCGGGCACGACCGAGGTAGAAGCGTCGGAAGTCAACACGATCACTTCGATCGAGCTGTTCGAGGATCAAGGAGGTGATCAGGAATCCACTGAGCACGAAGAAGACGTCGACACCGAGAAATCCACCGCGGATCCAGCCGAGATCAGCGTGGTAGAGAAGTACCCCGATGACGGCGAGTGCGCGAATGCCGTCGAGACCGGGCAGATAGCCCATTTCCCCGCGCGCACGTCCCTGATCGAGGCGCCACGGCTGCTGAGCAGTGGGCGCGGTCACTCACCCATAGTACGGACGCGAAGAACGTGTTTCGTCAGACGTTGCGGAAGCGATTGATCTGCGGAAGGAGTTCATCTCGCAGTTGCGGATTGGTCACTCCGAGTCCCTCCTCGGGGGACAGGCACAGCACGCCGACCTTTCCCTGATGGGCATTGCGGTGCACCTCGAACGCCGCCTGACCGGCCTGTTCGAGCGGGAATGTCTTGGACACCGTCGGGAAGATCATGCCTTTCGCGATGAGGCGATTGGCCTCGTAGGCCTCGCGGTAGTTGGCGAAGTGACTTCCGATGATCCGCTTGAGGTTCATCCACAGGTAGCGATTGTCGTACTCATGCATGTATCCCGATGTCGAGGCACAGGTCACGATGGTGCCGCCCTTCTTGGCGACGTACACACTCGCGCCGAAGGTTTCGCGACCCGGGTGCTCGAAGACGATGTCGACGTCATCGCCACCGGTCAGTGCGCGAATCTGCTTGCCGAGACGCTGCCATTCCTTCGGATCCTGAGTGTGCTCGTCCTTCCAGAATCGATAGTCCTCGGCGTTGCGGTCGATGATGAGCTCAGCGCCCATCGCGCGGCACAGGGCAGCCTTCTCCGGGCTCGAGACGACGCAGACAGGAATCGCGCCGCCGTTGAGGGCGTACTGCGTCGCATAGGAACCCAGGCCGCCAGAAGCCCCCCAGATCAGCACG
>CALFIA010000231.1 GCA_937876275.1 uncultured Actinomycetes bacterium
CCATGCCTGATCGCTGTCACGTCGATGCAGGTCATGGCAACGCAGGCACGGCGTGAGGCCAGGCACGACGAGCGGCCCGCATTCACCCACGCAGGCATAGGCACGCACCGGTAGATGCGGCCCGCGATGCTCGCCAGTCGCAGGGCCGGCTGAGGCGTAGGGGTGCCCTCGCTCGGCCAGCACGGTCAACGACGCACGCTCTCCCGACGCCACGGTGATGCCGCAGTCGGCGATCATCGTGCGCAGCAGTGAGGCCATGACTCCGTCGCCGGTGACCGCGACAGAGGTTGCCAGTCGGCGGTCGATGGTGCGGATCGCCTGTGCGGGATCCCTGAGGGAATGGGTGGCGGCCGCCAGATCGCCGATCACGCGATCGCGGTGCTCGGCCGGGGTCCAGCGCAGCGCATCCGAGGTGGTGCCGGCATCCTCGATGGCGCCGGCGACGATCGCGGCTTGCAGAAGTCGACGAGCAGACGTACCGGGGCATTGAACTCGCACTTCGGCACCGGTGAGTTGGCCGCTCAGCCCGACCACCCAGGCCACATCAGCACTCGTGATCTCATCGACGATGACCGTGCCGCACTGCACCGTGCCCGCCTTGCGCCAGAGCACCGGCTGATCGGGGCGAAAGCGCGGCCGGGAATCGGGTGCCAGGAACGAGAGTCGACTCATGGGCTGAGGGTGAGGGAATGTGCCTGTGGAAGGTGACTTGCGCTCCACAGGCGAAACAGAAGGGGACTAATGTCCGAATTGCCCCGAAAAAAAGCAGGGCGCGCCGTCCCCAGAAGCCGCGCGGCACGGGGGAATCCGCCTTGACTTCCCCTATGGTGGAACCAGCCCGCACAGGCGGGAAAAGGTGGCGCACGCCACCCGCCGCGTCCCTCACGGGAAGCGGACGCCGAGAAAACTAGGAGGGCCCCATGGCTGAGAGCTACACCGGCGAGGCGTACTGCGTGAAGTGCAAGGAAAAGCGCGAGTTCACCGGCCACGTTGAGGAGACCAACGGTCGTCGCTTCGCGAAGGGCATCTGCCCGACGTGCGGCACCAAGGTGACCCGCATCCTCGGCAAGGCATAAGCGGTACGCACGCTTACAGCGAACGCGTAAGGAGGGACGCCCGTCACGGGCGTCCCTCCTTCGTTTTGCCACGTATCGTGAACTCATGAGCGGAAACATGCCTTTCGGCTTCGGTCTCGGTGGCGGCGATGAAGGCGGCGGTAGCAGCCCCTTCGGCCCGGGTTTCGGCGGCGCCGGTGGCAACCCCTTCGATATGAACTCCCTGGGCGCGGCCCTGCAGAACCTCGGGCAGATGCTTCAGCAGGGCGGCACGGGTGAAGCCGGCCCCGTGAACTGGTCGATGGTCACTGACGTTGCCCGTAAGGCGATCGGTGCTGATCCTTCGATCGGTGACAGTGAGCGCCGCTCCGTCATCGAATCCGTGCGTCTTGCCGATATCTGGCTCGATCAGGCCACCACCTTCCCGGCCTCCACGGCCGAGCCGCGCGCGTGGAGTCGCGCTGAGTGGCTCGAGGGCACCATTCCCGCTTGGCGTCGCATCGTCGAGCCGATCGCGGCATCGATGAGCAATGCGATGAACTCGCAGATGTCGGGCACTGATCTGTCGAACCTGTCACCCGAAGATCTCGAGGCTGCACTGCCGGAGCAGATGCGCGGCATGTTCCCCGGTGGAGTTCCCGCCGAGATGATGCAGATGCTCGCGCCGATGATGGGGATGATGCAGCAGCTCGGCGCAGTCGCGTTCAGCATGCAGCTCGGCCAGGCGCTCGCCGGTCTCGCCGGCGATGTCGTGAGCCTTGGCGATATCGGCATTCCGCTCACTGACGATTCAGTTCCTACCTTGCTGCCGCGCAATGTCGCGGAGTTCGGCGAGGGCATTGGTGTTGACGCTGATGACGTGCGCCTCTACCTCGCACTACGTGAGTCCGCGCATCAGCGTTTGTTCGCGCATGTGCCGTGGCTGCGCCCGCGCATTGTTGGCGCGATCGAGGAGTACTCGCGGGGCATCACGATTGATCCGAATCAGCTCAGTGAGCAGATGAGTGGCATGGACCCGTCGAATCCCGAAGCGATGCAGGAGTTGCTTGCATCCGGACTCCTGAAGCCGCAGGACACTGACGAACAGCGCGCAGCGCTTGCACGTCTCGAGACTCTTCTCGCACTCGTCGAGGGCTGGGTCGATGATGTGGTCGAGGCCGCAATTGGCGATCGCCTGCCGTCATCGAGTCAGGTGCGCGAAACAGTGCGTCGTCGTCGTGCTGCCGGTGGCCCCGCCGAGAAGACCTTCTCCACGCTCGTCGGTCTTGAGCTTCGTCCGCGCGCGCTGCGCGAGGCTGCGAATCTCTTCGCCGCCGTGCGTCATACCGGAGGCGCCGAAGGCCGCGATGCCCTGTGGGGTCACCCTGATCTGCTGCCGAGTGCTGACGATCTCTCCGATCCGCTCGGATTCGTCGAGCGCAGCAATGCTGAATTCGACTTCGACGCATGAGTCAAACCCTGCATGCGAACGCTCGCGAGGTATTGATTGCCTGGCAGCCCGCAGACGAAAGCCAGTCACGGCTTCGCGATGACTATGTCGCGCATCTTGACGAGAACTCAGATGGCACCTGGCGTGAATGCCGTATCGGTCACATCACCGGCAGTGCACTCGTGATGGATCACGCGCGCACGCGCGTGCTTCTCACCTTGCATCCCAAGGTCGGCCGCTGGCTGCAGATGGGTGGGCATCTGGAGCCTGGCGACGCGTCTCTTCGTGACGCCGCACTTCGCGAAGCACGCGAGGAGAGCGGCATCACCGAGATCAAGATCAGCGAGTTCCCGCTGCGCCTGGATCGTCATCGGGTGCGCTGCGCGGCCGATGAAAGCACTCATCTCGATGTCCAGTTCCTCGCCTTGGTTGCTGCAGACGCGCAGGAAGTCATCAGCGAGGAGTCCGATGACCTGCGTTGGTTTGACCTCGATGACCTGCCCGCGGATCTTGATGACAGTGTCCGCAATCTGATCACTGCGGCACTTTCTGCCTAAAGTTTTTTTCGTCCACAGCGATGTGGATTGATTTCGCCTGGTCAGCGGGCCGATGTCCACATTGTCCCCACGTTCATGCACAGGCTTATGCACTTGTCGTCCACACGAATCGCCGTGGTCGTCCCCAGCGCATCCACAGTGTGTCCACAGGCCAATTCAGAGGATCCCCATTTCGCGTTGACGCACCCCGTCGCAGTGCCTAAGTTTTCCGCGCTGGGACCCCCGGGATAACAGGCACCATTCGCAAGGGGAAGGCGAATGGTGACCAGAGACCTGGGGGTCTCGCTCTTTTTCCTCCCCGGAACCCACCGCGTACTCTTGCCCAATGGGCGCATTGCTGTGGTGGTTGATCCCGATCGGGGCAACGGCTCTGGCGATCCTCTACGTGGTCTACCGCAGCCGCCCTGCCAAGCCCATTGACCCGCGCGACTCCATGCAAAACCTGCGCCGTCTGCAAGATGCCATGGAGCGCCCCCTGCCTGATCTCGACCCGGAGGATCCCCGCCCGTGAGCACCCACGCCCGGCGTCATCTCTCCTCCCGTGCCCGAGTTCTGCTCGTCAGCGTCACGAGCGTGCTCGTGCTGCTGGCTGTGGCTCTCGTGATGCCCGTGCCGTTCGTGAAGCTCGCTCCTGGCCCCACCTTCAACGTGATCGGCGATCACGACGGTCAGCCCGTGATCAAGATCAGTGACACCACGACCTACCCGGTCACCGGTGAGCTCGACATGACCACGGTGCTTGAATCCGGTGGCCCGCGCGGTGGTCTCACTTTCATCGACGCCGTGACCTCGTGGTTCCAGTCATCGAATGCGGTGCTGCCGCGTGAACTGCTGTACCCCGACGATGTCTCGGGCACCGATGTCAAAGCCAAGCAGACAGCGATGTTCAGCACCGCAGAGTCGAATGCAACCGCTGCCGCATTGGGTTATCTGAAGATGCCGGTGTCGACCAAAATCGTGGTGAGTGCAGTGTGGGCTGATTCGCCTGCCGACGGAAAGCTGGAAGCGCGTGATGAGATTCTGACGATCGACGGCGCGAAGATCACTGGCGCCGAGCAGGTGCGCAATGCCGTGCAGGCCAAGCCGATCGGCACTGACTTCGCGATCACGGTGCTCCGCGATGACACCGCAGGTGCGAAGAATGTCGACGTCACCGTGAAGTCCGAGCCGAACCCGAACGACGACACCAAGCCCTACATCGGCATCAGCGTGGGCGAGTACTACTCCGCCGGCTTCCCGATCGCGTTCACCCTGGACTCGGTTGGCGGCCCGAGCGCGGGCCTCATGTTCACCCTCGGCCTCATCGACAAGTTGTCACCCGATGACCTTGCCGGCGGCAAGCACATCGCTG
>CALFIA010000232.1 GCA_937876275.1 uncultured Actinomycetes bacterium
GGTTCGCTCACAGGTCTTCTCCACTGCTGCGAGCCTGCGAACTGCCGCCTTTGGTCTCGCCGCAGCGCTCTTCGGCACGCTGTTGACCCACGGCACCACCTTCGTCCTTCTCGCCGGAGTCGCTCTGCATCTGATCGCGCTCGTCGTAGGTCTGGCGATCGGCCCGCCACTCGCGTGGCACCGCCTCCGTAAGGTGGAGTCGTGAACCCTGGTCGTATCGCTCTCGTCGGAAGTGGCGAGTACCTGCCCGTGATGCAGGAGACCGAGTCCTGGCTTCTCGAGGGCAGGCCGAAGAGATTCGTGCAGCTTGCGACGGCCGCGGCACCTGAGGGCGACACGTCGCTCGCGCGTTGGCATGACTTAGGGCGCGAGTCCGCCGAACGACTCGGAGCCGAGCAGGTCATCGTCGACATTCGCAAGCGCCCTGACGCCGACGAGGACCGATGGGTTAATGCCATCAAGGGTGCCGGTCTCATCTACCTGTCCGGCGGTAATCCCGCTTTTCTGTCCAAGACCCTGCGCGGATCTCGCGCCTGGCGCGCCATCAAGGACGAATGGCTCGCCGGGGCGTCAGTCGCCGGCTGCAGCGCAGGTGCGATGGCGCTTTGCGGATACGTGCCTGACTTCCGCCACCCCAGCAAGGGCGGCGAGGACGGCCTCAATCTCATTCCGGATCTTCGCGTACTCCCTCATTTCGATCGCTATGGCAAGTGGATCCCCGACTTCGCGATGAGACCTCTCGTGACCGAAGGTGCCATGGTCGTCGGCATCGACGAAGACACGGCACTTCTCGGCGAGATGGACGACTCAGGTACCTGGCACTTTCGCCCTCGCGGTCGCCAGTCGGCCTGGCGCATCGAGGCCGATCGCAAATACCGAGTGAATAGTCCGCTGGAATTGCGAGTGCCGCGTGTCTGACTCAGTCGGTGTTGAGCCGGACGAGTTTCATCACGGGCACATTCGCACCTTCAAGCCTCGACGCGGACGAGTGACACAGAAACAGAACGCGGCGCTGACGAACTTAAGTGGCCCCATCATCAAGGTCACGGATCATCTACTCGACTTTCACGACATCTGGCCGGACCTCGATGACGTGGTGATCGAGATCGGCTTCGGTACCGGCACGGCGACAGTTCTTATGGCAATGGAAGACCGCCAGACCGGCCTACTGGCCATTGACGTACACACCCCTGGCGTCGGCGAACTACTGCACCGCATTGACGAGGAGAACCTGACTCAGGTGCGGGTGATCGAGGGTGATGCAGTCGTCGTGCTCAAGCAGATGATCCCGCCGGGCTCGCTCGCCGGCGTGCGTCTGTACTTCCCGGACCCATGGCCCAAGGCTCGTCATCACAAGCGCCGCATCGTGCAGCCTGAGTACGCCACGCTGATCGCATCTCTCGTGCGCCCTGGTGGCTACTGGCATTTGGCCACTGACATCGTCGACTACGCCGAGCAGATGATCGAGGTACTCGATGCTTCGCCCGACTGGTCGGGCGGCGTGATCGATCGGCCGAGTTTCAGACCGGTGACGAAGTATGAGTCGATTGCTCTCGAGGCAGGCAGGCCGATCATCGACCTGATGTATACGCGCCTCTAGTTGTCTTCTTGAAGGGCGTTGAGCTCTGCCTTCTTCGCACGAGTCCAGGTGACCGCTGACAAGATCATTGCCGCCATCGCGGCTAGCAGCACCCACAGGAACAGCAGGATGTCGATCGACGCACCGATCGGCGGGGCATTCGGCAGTGAATTGCGCAGGAGCGGCAGGGCGAAAAGAAGTGAACCAAGCCAGCCGAGCAGTGCAACTTCCATTCGGCGGCGACCCGAAGAGACGAGCAGCGCGATGAACAGCGCGACAGCCGCCAGAGCAGTCATGGTGATGAGCAGCACGATCGCGAACAACTTCGTGCTGAATGCACGAACGACTTCGATCGAGACCTGTGCGCCATCTTCCATGGTGGTCGGCATATCCAGCGAGACATCCCAGCCGGAGAGCCCTCCCGAGCCATAAGTTCCCACGGGAATCGGGCCGACCACAGTCCAAGCACCCCCGGTCTCGCGCTGCACGTTCTCCGCTCGCACGTAGAGATCGGAGTTGTAACTGTCGAAGGGGTAACTGCTCACCGAGCCATCGGCGCCCAGAATCACCTGAGCTGCACCGAGATGACTTCCCTGCGGATAGTAGAACTCCTGGTTGCCTTCCGTCGTAGCGACTGTGATGCGGGTGTTCTGGAGCAAGGTGTCGCTGTCGCTGTTGACATAGTCGGTACCGAGCGCGTTGAAGACGAGTCGAGCCGTCATCGTGTTGGTCGAGGCCTCGAGCGAGAGAGGCTGGATCGTGACCGAGATTCCCGGGGCGGAGGGAACATCCAGGCCGCCTGTCGTGTTGAGGTCGCCTTCATTCTCGTAAGCAATGGAGACAGCGAGAATCGCGGCGAGAAGCACAACCAAGGCGATGATCGTGCTGCGCCAGCCCCGTCGCGAAAGCGGGCGCGGCTGCGGATGGAGCAGGTACTCCGCGCGGCTCTTCGTCATCGCCTCACCTTTCGTGAACACAAGGAAACGTGACGCACTGTATCCGCGAAGCGACGCTCGAACGTGGAGATTGGCTTCCCTGCTCCTAGGCCAATGCCTTATTCACCTCGCCCGCTAGTCTCAGGCGGTCGCGGCAGTTATCGAATCCGAGCGACCCGCTGTGACAAGACGATCGCGAATGGACTCCGCGATCGCCGTGGCCGAATTTCGAATATCCGGCATGGCCGTGGATTCGAACAGAACTCCCTTAGTCGGACTACCAATGACATACATCGAGGGGCTGACCGTGCCCGCAGCGTCAATGACCTTATGAGTGGCTGGTTCGAGATCGATACCGATACCCAAAGGCCCCGAGCGCACCAGGCCAGAGTCGCGAAGCCGCGCAAGGAGTCGATTTCGATCACAGGCAGAATTCGGACCGGTCGCGATCGCCACCCGGTCAGCGCTCCAGCATCGACCCGATCTATCTCGCACGATGAGTTCCTCACCCGTGGAGCGAATCGAAGTCACGTCAGCCTTGACGACCGTGAGTCGCCCTTCGCGCTGCCACTCGGCAACCTGCCGGCCGACGAACGGGGCCATCCGATGGCGGTGAACGTCCCAGAATCGGGAGAGGTGACGCGTGAATTGGTCGCGCTGTTGAGACGTGAGCGTCAGCCATATCGCCTGGGAGACCGGCCGGAGTGAGTCCATCGCGCAACGCCAGTCCTCGCCCGTTGCTCGAATGGCTCGCAGGGCCTGTGTCAACGACATACCGCGGGCGAAATCACTGTCCGTGAATAGTGGTGTCGAGAAGGGCGGCTTCCATGGGTAGTCATGCACTTGAGGGAGAAGCCCTTGCCGGGAGACCAGGCGAACTGTGGCGTTCGGATCACGAGAGAGCGTCGTAAGACAGATATCAATGGCAGTGAGTCCTGATCCCAGGACGAGGGTGCGCCCTCGATTGCCGACGGCCACACCCCAAGGGTTGAGATCAACGTAGGACTCGGCCCCCGCACCTACCACTACCGACGGCGGAAGCGTGGGTGCTTCATTCCCGGTCGCCAGGATCACGACATCGACAGGCCATGCCGTCTCCGACTCGCCATGCACGATGAATCCCTTGCCGGAACGATCGATTCGGGCAACGAACTCGTGAACGTGGTGCACGGTGACTCCACGTTGATCCTCCGCAGACTCAAGTTGGTCTCGGAGGTAGTTGGCGTAATCGCGGCGCGGAAGATAGGTGGCCGCCCCCGCATCTGCCCATTCACGGAAGGAGTCGGCCTCATCCGAGTGCACGCTCATATTTGCCGCTCGC
>CALFIA010000233.1 GCA_937876275.1 uncultured Actinomycetes bacterium
TGCGATCAACGGCGACGATGCCGTAGAACTTCGTGTAGCCGAAGATCCACTCGAAGTTATCGAGCAGCGACCAGTGGGTGTATCCGATGACCGGCACTCCCGACTCGATGACGTCGAGCAGGACCGCGATTGCTGCAGGAATGAACGGAACACGCAGCGTGTCATCATCATGCGAAAGTCCATGCTCAGTGACCAGAACCGGACGACCGGTCTTCTCGTAGGCGTAGCGCACGGTCTCAGCGAGGGACATCGGCTCAATGGCAGTGCCCATGCCATTGATCACCTCGCCCGGCGCCGGCGGTACATCGCCATCGCCGTCGTAGATGACCGTTTCATAGTTCTGCACCCCGACGAAGTCATCCTCGCGCGCGAGAACCAGCCAGCGCTCGTACACCTCGGCGCGCTTGCGGTCGCGCACGCTCGGGTCATCGCCGATCACCCGATCATCAATGATCGCGATGCTCAGACCCACCGGTAGACCCGGGCAGGCCGCCTTGATCGCGGCCTTGGCCGCACGATGACCCGCTTCCATTCCGTCAGCCATCGCATCCATCTCCTCCGGCAACATGACATTGGAGAGGCGGTAACGCTCCACGCCGGCTGCCTGCGAGCAGGCAGCGAGGGTGGCCCGTTCGAGATCGCGCACGAAGTCGGGGAGGTGAATCCAGCTGAGCAGGCGTGCCAGGTTGGGCTCATTCATCGTGACGGCATAGGCAATCTTGTCGCCGAAGCGCTCGGCAAGGACCCGGCAGTAGCGAGCGAAGAGAGCCGGGGCCTCCGGATTCAGCCAGGAACCGAGTGCGGCGAACCAGTGCGGCGAGGTGAAGTGGTTGAAGGTCACGATCGGAGCTATGCCGAGTTCGATGCACCGATCGATGATGGCCTCATAGTGATCGAGTTCATCGTCGTCGAAAACGCCGGACTCGGGTTCGATTCGCGCCCACTCGATGGAAAATCGGTAGGCATTGAGCCCTAGGGAAGCTGCCAGGTCGACGTCGTCGGCCCAGCGCGCGTAGGAGTCACAGCCCGGCCCGGACTTCTCCATGAACACGCTCGGAGTCATCTGCTCGGCAAACCAGGTATCGCTCTTGTCGTTGTTCCCCTCCACCTGGTGTCCGGCGGTGGCCACTGCCCATAGGAAGTCGTTCGGGAAGGTGCGCATGATCATGCCTCCAATGAGCAGGTGAAGGTGCGGGTGCTCCCGCCCTCGATGATTGCGTGAGTGCCGTCGGGAAGTCGGATCTCGCCATGAGAGCCGGCAGGTGCTGAGACGTCCAGCGCAAAGTTCCGACCCTCGCATAGCCATGACACCTCGATGAGTCCCTGCGGCGTGCGATGCCAGGTGCGAGCCGAGGTGAGGCCGCCACCGATACGCGGCTCCACCACGAAGGTGCGATATCCCGGCGACGTCGAGCGCAGCCCGGCGACATAGCGATGCAGGAACGTGATGACAGCACCCTTGGAATAGTGGTTGAGCGAATCGTGCGGATGACCCTCAGCGTCGACGCCCTCCCACAGCTCCCAGATCGTGGTCGCGCCTGCCTTGATCATCGCCAGCCACGACGGTGCGGTGTCCTGGAGGAGGAGCTCGTACGCCACGTCGAGGTGACCTGTCTCGGCGAGTACGGGAAGCAGATAGGGGGTGGAGAGGAACCCGGTGCCGAGATGCGTGCCTGCGTCACGAATCAGGTGAACGAGATGCTCGGCCGCGGCATCGCGAAGATGCTCGGGCAGTAGGCCGAAGTGCAGGGCGCGCACGTAACTGGCCTGCGTATTGACCACGAGCGAGCCATCGGCATGCATGCACTCTGCCTGCCAGGAGCGACGCGCATTCTCGGCGAGGGCAGCGTATTCGGCCACCACAGCGTCACTCTTGCCGAGGATCCGAGCGATGTCGGAAAGTTGCTCGGCAGAGCGCACGAGATATGCGGTGCCGTGATTGGCCTGGTCACCCGTGCGCAGGGACATGAAGTCAAGCGGCACGTTCGGCTCGAACCATTCGCCGAAGGCGAATCCCGTATCGCGCAGGTAGGCCTCATGCTCCAGAGGTTCGGCATTGCGCTCGATGCGGCTCTCGTGCCGGTTCTCCGATGCCATGCGTGCGCAATAGTCGACCCAGCGTCGAGCCGCATCCCAGCACTGCTCGAGTGCATCGGTCGTGCCGTACTCCAGGTACAGGTCGAGGGGTGCCGAGACAATGACATCGCCCCAGCCGGGGCCGCCATTGGTGTAGTCGATGCGGCCACCAAAGCCACCAAGCGGCTCGACGGGAATGATGTTGGGGATACGCCCATCTTCATGCTGGGCAATGACGGCGTCCGCTAGCCATTTGCGACTGAACGAGTCGACGTCATAGAGGTATGCGGCAGTGGGGGCGTAGAGCTGCCAGTCGCCCGACCACCCGGAGCGTTCGCGAGTCGGGCAGTCGGTCGGGATCTCGCAGGCATTGCCTCGGAAGCTCCAGACGGCTGCGTCGTGCAGCGCATTGAGATGCGGATTCGAGCACTCGAAGCCGCCGATCGCCTCCAGATCACTGTGCACCACGATCGCCCGCACGTCATCGACGGTCAGCGGACCCGGATGGCCCTCAATGCGCACGTATTGGAACCCGTGGGTGGTGAAGTGCGGCTCGAAGGCATCGCCAGTAATGCCGGCCGACGTGACGATGTCGCGCTGAAGAACTCGAGTCTCCGGCAGAAACGGCACATTCACGAGGTAGTTCTCCATCGTGAGGTCACCCGTCTCGGGGTCGCGCCATTCGCCGTGAGTCAGGGTGAGCGTGGTGCCCTCGGGACCGAGGTTCGTGAGCCGAACCCAGCCGTTGATGTTCTGGCCGACATCGACCAGGTGGCGCCCGGGGGCAAGCTCACGCACTGAGACCGGCACGATCTCCTGGACTCGACGTACCGGCGGAGCGATGGACTCGACCAACTCCGTGCTCGTCTCAACTACCAGTGGGCTGCGCCAAGCGGAGTCGTCGAAGCCAGGCAGGTAAGCAGCGCAGTCGAAGAGTCGACGATCCTCGATCTGCCCATCGAAGAGATCAGCCGCGAGAATATGCGAGGCGCCGACCTTCCAGTCGCCGTCGTGCCCCACCACGGTGCCCCCGTCTGCGCTGGCGATGGTGAGTTCAGCATGCAGGGCAACACGGTCACCGTAGTTGTCGACCAACTGCCCGATGCCCACCTTGCCGCGAAACCAGCCGTCAGCGAGAAGGAATACCAGGGCGTTGTCACCGACCGTCAGCATCGTCGTGACGTCGTACTCCTGCACCTGAATGCGAGTTGCGTACTCGGTGTATCCCGGCGTGAGCATCTGGTCGCCGATGCGAGCGCCGTTGAGGTAGCCCTCGTAGATGCCCATCGCCGACGCACGCAGGGTGGCTCGCGCTGGCGCAGACTCGAGGGTGAACTCGCGTCGAAGGAGATACGCGGGGCGCTCCCCCGCTGCCGGAGTGGAATCCTCGACGACCTGCAGCCAGCTTGTGGTCATGCGTCGGCGAACATGGACGGCCGTGAGCCGGTGATCCAGCCCACGACGTGGTCGTTCTCGGTTTCTTTTGTAGCGATGTCGGCAACCTTGCGGCCGCGATTGAGCACGACGATGCGATCGGACACGAGGTAGGCAAGCGGAAGATTGTGGGTCACGATCACGACGGCAATGCCACGTTCAGCCATGGTGCGGATCAAGCCCTCAACGAGACGGGTCTGCTCGTAGCCGAGTGCTGCCGTGGGTTCGTCAAGAAGAAGAATGCCGCGTTGATCAGTAGGCACCCGAACCGCAGAGCGCGCAATCGCGATGACCTGACGCTGACCACCCGAGAGCATCTCGACCGGACGATGCATCGGAGCCGTACGAACTCCCAGAAGCTCCAGCTCTCGATCAGACTCAGCTCGCATGGCCTTGCGATCTACGAAGCCCAGCCATCCGAGCAGGCCCTTGCGCATCTGTTCACGGCCAAGGTTCAAGTTAGTAGCGATGTCCTGGGCGTCGACGAGAGCGAGATCCTGATACACCATTTGCACGCCGGCGTTGGCTGCATCATGGGGAGCGTGGAATGAAACCTCGTTACCGTGCACGCGAATGATTCCACTCGAGGGACGATGCGCGCCTGACATGACTTTCATCAGGGTCGACTTACCCGCGCCGTTATCACCGAGAAGTGCGACAACCTCACCTTGTGCAACATGGAAGTCGACACCGTCAAGGGCCTTCACAAAGCCGTAATGAACGTCGATCTTCTCCAGGTCGAATGCCGGTGTCATCTCAGGCCTTCTTTCCATGGACGGACAGGTTGCTCACGGTGACCAGCCTTCGTGACACGGTCTTGGTGAGCAGCAGATCGGCGACGAGTGCACCGATAAGCAGAACGCCCGTCGTGACCGTTGCCCAATAAGGATCGGCACCGGCAATGGTGAGGCCGTCGCTGATCGTGGCGAGGATCAGCGCGCCGACGAGAACCTTCGGCAGACTGCCACGACCGCCGGCGAGAGAGACGCCCGCCAGGGCCACCGCGGTGAGGCCGTCGAAGATAATGGAGGGGCTGGCCTGGGGCGATGCCTCGCCAACATAGGCAATCGTGACGAGACCGCCGATCGCCGCAAGAAGCCCCGAGAGCATGAAGCCGTAGGTGCGGTACTTCGTCGAGCTCAGGCCTACCCGGCGCACTGCCTCGGCGTTTCCGCCCACCGCCATCAGGCGAATGCCTCCACGAGTCTTAGTGAAGAAGATGGTCATGATGATGAACAGGCCGAACATGATGAACACCGG
>CALFIA010000234.1 GCA_937876275.1 uncultured Actinomycetes bacterium
CGTGCTCGTGATCATCACCATGGTTCGAACTCAGCAGATCGTCGACATGGCGGCGCCAGCCGGAGCCCCCGGCCTCTCGGCCTGACTTACACGGGTGTTATTCATCCCCAACTGGGGAAAGACTGTGGATAACTACTGCCACTTCGTCGAGAGAATGAAGCCGACGACGATGAAGGCGAAGCCAATGCCGACGTTCACGAGAGCACTCAGATCGCGCATGATCGGGATACTCGAGCCGGCCAGGTAGAACAGCACGATGTAGATGAGGCCCACGAGGAAGCAGGCCACCATCGTGGGGGCCAGCCAGCGCGGTGATCCGAGCTTGGCAACCTTGCGCTCACCCATGGTCTGCTGAGGCGTGTAGACAGCCTTCTTGCGACCCTTGGACTCCGGCACGTGGATCCTCCTGCACTGTGGTGAATGTTCGAGGACCACAATACGGGTGTGGCTCGCATCCTGGTGGTTGATAACTACGACTCCTTCGTATTCAACCTCGTTCAGTACCTGGCACAGCTCGGTGCCGAGGTCACCGTCAAGCGCAATGACGAGGTCACCACGGCTGAGGCTCTCGACTACGACGGAGTCCTGCTCTCGCCTGGCCCCGGAACCCCAGAGGACGCTGGTGTTTGCATCGACATCGTCAAGGACTGCGCAGGCAAGGTGCCGATCTTCGGAGTCTGTCTTGGCCATCAGGCGATTGCCACGGCGTACGGCGCCACCGTCACTCGGGCGCCCGAGTTACTTCATGGCAAGACCTCGGAGGTCTTCCATCAGGAGATCGGCGTGATGGCCGGCCTTCGTGAGCCGTTCACTGCCACGCGTTATCACTCACTCGCGATCGATCCGTCGACGATGCCTGATTCCCTGATGGTCACCGGAGCCACCGAGACCGGAGTGATCATGGGAATCCGTCATCGTGAACTCGCCGTGGAAGGCGTTCAATTTCATCCGGAGTCAGTGCTGACCGAGGGCGGTCATCACATGCTCGCAAACTGGCTCACCGAATGCGGCGACGATCAGGCACTTGCAAAGAGCATCGGACTTGCACCGGTCGTAGGGTCCTAACGACCCCAGTTCGACTTACGGGATCGCGACTGGGGCCGGGGTCGCATTAGTCGGGCCAACCGTCGGCTCGGGCTGCGGCTCGGGCACTGCGATGGCAACGGTGATCGTCACTGTGGTCCCGCGTGAGAGTTCGCTTCCTGCCTTCGGTGATTGAGCAAGCACGGTGCCTTCGGGAACCGAGGAATCGTTCTGCTCAACGACCTGTGCCTCGAAGCCGGCCTGAGCAAGGTCGCTGCGCGCCTGCGCTTCACTGAGTCCGGTCACGCTCGGCACTTGCACGAGTCCAGACGAGACGGTGATGTTGATCATCGTGCCTGCATCAACCTGAGTGCCTTCGGCCGGCGACTGCTCCAGTACGTAACCGGAGGGTTGATCTGATGCCTTCTGCGACACGATGCCGAGCTTCAATCCTGCATCGCTCAATGCGATACGCGCAGCCTCCGGCGATGTAAGTGCAACAAGCTGCGGCACTGTTGCCTGCTCCTTGCCACTGCTCACCGTGACATTCACTGACTGGTTCTGCTCGAGCTGCTCACCAGCAGCCGGCTGCTGCGCGATCACGGTGCCGTCAGGGCGATCGGAGAGTTCAGGAGTCTGGGCACCCAGCTGAAGATGAGCATCAGCCAGGGTGGATGCGGCCTGCTCGATCGTCAGACCATCGAGATTGGGCACTGCTACGCGAGAGAGATTCGAACTCCCGAGGACGAAACGACCGATGAGCACCGCACCCACGATCGCCAGAACAATGGCGACAATCGAGATGACCCAGAAGCCGGCGCGACGCGGCTTGCGCGCCGGGCGGCGGTAGTCATCGCGATAGTCGAGCCCGGCGGCAGCAACCGCAGGCATCTGCTGGGTGTGCTCGCCGACCACCATCGGCACGGCAGCAGTGACCGGTGATCCAGCAACTGCGCGCTCAACGTCAATGCGGAACTCGGCGGCAGTCTGATAGCGATCATCGGCACGCTTCGAGAGCGAATGCATGACCACAGTGTCGATTTCGGGGCTCACGCCACCATCAACCTGTGATGGAGGCGTTGGCATCTCGCTGACGTGCTGGTACGCAATCGAGACCGGGGAGTCACCCGTGAACGGCGGTCGACCGGTCAGCAATTCGTAGAGCAGCACTCCGGCCGAGTAGAGGTCGGATCGGGCATCGACAACCTCACCGCGCGCTTGCTCAGGCGAGAGATATTGAGCAGTGCCCATGACTGCGGATGTTGCGGTCATGGTGTTGCCGACGTCGTTCAGTGCGCGTGCAATGCCGAAATCCATCACCTTGACGTCGCCGGTGCGAGTCAGCATGACGTTCGCCGGCTTGATATCGCGATGCACGATGCCGTGGCGATGTGCGTAGTCAAGAGCAGACAACACTCCGGAAATAATTTCTAGGGCTCGCTCTGGGAGTAAGCGTCGACCTGAGGTCAACAATTGACGCAGGGTCATGCCATCGACATATTCCATGACGATGTACGGCACGACGATCGCATCGGCACCCTCACCGGCGAGGACGTCTTCGCCGGTGTCGTAGACGGCAACGATGTTGGGATGGTTCAGCGCAGCAGCCGACTGCGCCTCTCGGCGAAAGCGCGCCTGGAACGAAGGATCGCGGGCGAGATCAGGGCGAAGGATCTTGACCGCAACACGGCGACCCAGGCGAAGGTCGCGGCCTTCATGTACCTCGGCCATGCCGCCGCGACCGATGACCTCGCCGATCTCGTAGCGATCGCCCAGCATGCGGCTCGCTCCGCCAGCGTCCATTGTCATGTCCTCATGATCTCAGGTTCGGTGCGCATCAGCGCAGAACAGCCTTCATGACACTCTTGGCAATCGGAGCAGCCAGGGCATTGCCGCTGATTTCCGCGGTACCGGCATCCTCGATCATCACGGCGACAGCGACTTTCGGATTCTTCGCCGGTGCAAAGGAGACGAACCAGGCAACGGACGGGCGGTCGTTCCCCGTCTGGGCTGTTCCGGTCTTACCGGCCACTCGAACCCCCGGAATGCGCGCATTGGAGCCCGTGCCGTTATCGACCACATTGACCATCATCTCGGTTTCAGTCGCGGCGTCGGCTGCAGTCATCGCGGTGGCGAAGACCTCCGGCTGGGTCGTCTTGAGAATGGCGAGATCTTGGCCTCGCACCTCCTGGACGAGATACGGCTTCATGGTCACCCCGCCATTGCCAATCGCTGCGCCCACCATGGCCATCTGCATCGCTGTGGCTCTGACATCGAACTGACCGATTGCGGTCAGCGCGGTCTGTGGCACGTCGGGGTTCTCGGGGTACATCGACCGGGCAGCGCGCAGCGGAATGTCGAAAGCCGTATCGAAGCCCATTTTCTCTGCCTGAGCACGTAATGCGTCGTCGCCAAGTTGAACGCCAAGCCACGCGAACGCGGTATTGCAGGAGAGGGCAAGCGCATCGCGCAAGGTGACCTGGCCATTAGTGCCGCACGCTTTGTCATTCCAGTTGTGAAGCTTGGTCGTGGTGTTCGGGAGCGTGTATGCGCGCGGGCCGGGAAGTATGGAGTCAGGCGTGTACTGGCCCGAGGCAAGGGCCGCCGCGGTCGTCACGAGCTTGAAGGTCGAGCCAGGCGGATTCAGCGCCACGATCGGGCGATTGAGTAATGGCTTTGTGGGGTCATCGCGAAGTGCGTTGTAGTACTCGCGAATCGAAGCCGGATCGTGGTTGGTGAGCCGGTTCGGATCGAAGGACGGTGACTGGACCGAGGCGAGAATGCGACCGGTGGCCGGTTCGATGGCCACGACCGCGCCGACCTTGCTCCCCAGCCCCTTGAATGCGGCTTCCTGTGCGGCGGAATTGATCGTCGTGGTGACCGCGCCGCCTGTGCGTCGACGTCCGGCGAAGAGCTGCTGAATGCGGTCGACGAAGAAGAGATCGCTCTTGCCGGTGAGGATGTTGTTCTCAGTGCGCTCGAGACCGGTAGCGCCGTAGACCAGCGAGTAGAAGCCGGTGACCGGTGCGAAGAGGGGCCCGTTGCTGTACTCGCGTTGATAGCGCAGGGTGTTGCCGGTCTCCACCGATCGTGCCGCCGGCTCATTGCCAACCAGGATTGGACCGCGTTCACGGTCGTACTCCGCGAGGAGGTTGCGCTGATTGCCGGGGCGATCGCGATAGTCGCGGGCCATGAAGACCTGGATGATCGTGAGGTTGACGATCAGGGCCACCATCAAGAGGGCGAGCACGAGACCGATACGACGAATGGGTCGATTCACGGGCGTCTCACGACCTGGGTGAGCGCCTCGTCGACTGCCGGCGCCGTGACGTCAGGGCGACGTGCGCGATCGCTAATGCGCAGCAGCAAGCCGATGATGATGAAGTTCGCGATGAGAGAGGATCCGCCATACGAGAGGAAGGGAGTTGTCAGGCCGGTGAGTGGGATCAGCTTGGTCACGCCACCGATGATCACGAAGACTTGAAGGGCGAGGGTGATCGATAGACCGGCGGCCAACAGCTTGCCGAAGGAGTCGCGCACCGAGATCGCCGTGCGCAGGCCCCGTTCGATCAAGATTCCGTACATCAGCAGCATTGCGATCAGGCCGGTGAGGCCGATCTCCTCGCCGAGGGCCGCGACGATGAAGTCGGTGTTGGCGAAGGGCACCAGGTTCGGGAAACCCTGACCGAGTCCGGCGCCGAGAAGGCCGCCATTGGCAAAGCCGAACAGACTTTGCACGATCTGGTAGCCGGAGTCCTGCGCATACGTCCAGGGGTCGAGCCAGATCTCGACGCGAAGGCGCACGTGCCCGAAGAACATGTAGGCCAGCACGGCACCAATGACGAAGAGGCCGCCGCCCAGTACGAGCCACGAGCGACGCTGGGTCGCGATGTAGAGCATCGACACGAAAAGGCCGAAGAACAGCATGGACGTTCCGAGGTCGTTCTCGAAGACGAGCACGGCGAGGGAGACAAGCCAGGCGATCAGCAGAGGGCCGAGGTCCTTGGGGCGTGGGAAGCCCAGGCCTAGGAACTTGGTGCGCACTAGAGCTAGGGAGTCACGTTTCACCACGAGGTAACCCGCGAAGAAGATCGTGAGCAGGATTTTTGCCAGCTCACCAGGCTGGAAGGAGAGCCCGAACATGCGCACCCACAAGGTCGCGCCGTTGACAGTCGTGCCCACAACCGGAGCGAGCGGCAGCACGAGCAGGATGATGCCGATCAAGCCGAAGGTGTACGTGTAGCGCTGAAGACGGCGGTGATCGCGCACGATCACCAGTACTGCGATGAACAGCACTACGGCGATCGCGAACCAAGTGAGCTGCGCGTACACATCAGGCGTGGGCAACGGTGCGTCGTTGCGCACCGCACGCTGCGCTGCTGACACATCGATGCGGTAGATCATCACGAGGCCGAGAATGGTCAGCAACGTGGTGACCGGCAGCATGATCGGGTCTGCGTACGGTGCAGTGAAGCGCACGGTGATGTGCATCGCGAGCGCAAGCGCGCCCACGACACCGATGGTGATCCATAGTCGCGTCGTGGTGCCCTCGCCGGTGGCCCAGCCGACCTGAAGAACGCCGAGCACGCCGATAAGCCAGGCGAAGACGAGAAGGATCAGCTCGACACCGCGGCGAGTGGGCTGCCTGACGGCAGGAATGCTCACGTGGTGGCCCCAGGGCAGCCAGCGGGCGGGAAAACCGCCTTGCAGGCTGCCGCGCGTACGGCAAGCTCGGTCACGATCCGGTCGGCGTCATCGCGACTGGCTGCCGGTATTCCCTTGCTGACGAGTTCCTGGTCGAACAGCGGGAGCTCTCCGACAGTGACCGTCGAGGCTGTATTCAAGGTGGAGAGCTGGATACCGAGCAGGGAGCCGGGGACTCCGTTGTAGATCGCGATAGTGCCGGTGCCGGCGCTGCCGTTGACTGCCACGTACCACTGCGTGCTGATCCAGGCCCGGGTGGCGAGCAGGGTTCCCGCGAGTGCCAGGACGAGAACTCCAACGATCGACCACATGATCACGCGGCGACGCCGCCTGCGCCGAGTGACCTCTGCTTCAACGGCGTCACGTGCGGCCACGCGCCGAGCAGTCTCCGCAGCCGGGACGATGAGCTCGGAGTCAATAAGCGGCTGCTCTGCCGTGGGTGGGCCTCCGTCGACAGGCAGGGGCACATCCGGGCGATCAGGGTCTGGCTGCGCATCATCAGGGAATCGCACGTGCGGCAGGCGAAAGCGAACGCGCGGTTCACCGGCAGCACCGACCACAACCCGATCAGCGGCAGTGATCTCGACAGGCGTGTCTGATGCCGGAGTATCGATCACGTCGGCCACGACGACGGTCACGTTGTCAGGTGCTCCACGCTCGAGGGCGAAATCGACAAGACGTGTCACTGCGCCGGTGGGATCGCCATCCGTGAGTCGCGCCTGGATCTCCTCGGCACTCATCACGCCGGAAAGCCCGTCGGTGCAGAGCATGAGGCGATCACCGACGCGAGCCTCGCGAATCGAGAGGTCGGCCTCAACTGGATTCACTCCATCGAGTGCACGCATCAGCAGTGAACGGCGAGGATGAATCGCTGCTTCATCCTCGGTAATACGCCCGGCATCTACCAGCGTCTGCACATACGTGTGGTCATGCGTGAGTTGAAGCAGCTCGCCGTCACGCAGCAAATATGCGCGTGAGTCGCCGACATGCACGATGGCCAGGCGACCGTCGAGCCAGAAGACGCCGGTGACCGTAGTGCCCATGCCGGCTAGTTCGGGATCACTGTCGATCGTTGCGCCGATCGAATCGCCTGCGTCGTCAATCGACGTCGATAATTCAGAGAGCACGTCAGTATCTGCCGGCGGATGAACATCGAGATCAGCGACGATGGCCACCGCAGTCGCTGAGGCA
>CALFIA010000235.1 GCA_937876275.1 uncultured Actinomycetes bacterium
GGACTCGTTTCGATCGTTATGGTGACGTACAACAGTTCCGCGTGGCTCGACTCCTCGCTTGGAACTATCGGACGCGGTGCCGAACGCGTGCCTTACGAAGTAATCGCCGTCGATAACGCGTCGGCTGACGACAGTGTCGAACAATTGCGGACCCGTTTCCCTGATGTGACGCTGATCGTTAACCCGGTCAATGAAGGTTTTGCCAAGGCAGTAAATCGCGGTGCACGCGCGGCATCGGGGGATTGGGTTTTGCTCCTCAATCCCGACACCGAAGTCGCTGCAGGGGCGATCGATGCGCTTGTTGAGGCGCTCGAGCGACACGCGCGCGTCGGCCATCTGCGAGATGACCATCGGGTAGAACATGAGCGGGAAGCGCAGCTGGTTGAGGATGGCGAGCTTGGCGAAGTCTACTTTGCCAAGGCACATGCAATCCGCCGCCGTGCAGTTCCTACCTGGGGTGTATTCCTCGATGAAGAAGCCCAAGGAGGCGGTCCGCTGATCGATATCGGCACTCATGCGCTCGACCTCACCCTCTGGCTGATGGGCAGAGTTCCCATCTGCAAATGTGGCTACGTCAGGCTGTGGGAGGGTGAGGTCAACAGTTCGGGCAATTCCCAGCACCTCACCGACTGGTATACGCCCTCGCACGTCATCCATGGCTTCCTGTTCTACGGCCTGCTCTGGCTCGTCGCGCGCCGGCTGCCCATCGGCGCACGCCTTGCCATTGCAACCGTCATCGAGGCCGCCTGGGAGATCTTCGAGAACACGCCCTTCATCATCAACCGCTACCGCGAGGCCACCATCTCGCTCGACTATTTCGGCGACAGCGTGCTCAATTCCGTCTCCGACATATTGATGATGGTCTTCGGATTCTGGCTCGCCAGCCGCCTGCCCGTCTGGCTCACCGTGCTGATCGCCATCACACTGGAGCTGTTCGTGGGCTTCATGATCAGGGACAACCTCACCCTCAACATCATCATGCTGATCTGGCCCCTCGACGCGATCCGCCAGTGGCAGATGGGGGCAGCCCCGCAGTGAGCCTGCGGGCGGGGAATAGACAGATTCACGATGTCAATCAGCAGAAGGCACGCTGACTGACATATACCCCATCTTAGGAAAAAAGTCAATAGTCCGCAAGGATTATTTTCCGAAATCCACCGCATCCGCCAGTTCGACGAGGCTGCCGAAGTGGTAGTCCGGG
>CALFIA010000236.1 GCA_937876275.1 uncultured Actinomycetes bacterium
TGCCAGTGATGTGTCGACCGATACCGCGCTCGGCATCATGGAGAAGCGCACTGAGTTCCCCGGCATCACCGCACAGTTGCAGGCAGTGCGCACCTACCCCGAGCCTTTCGGTGTCAACGCTGCGCACATCCTCGGTTACCTCGGGCCAGTGACGGAAGAGCAACTCACCGCTCAAGGGGATGCTCAGAACTTCGATCGATTGCGTCGCACTGACGTCGTCGGTCGCTCGGGCCTGGAGTCCGAGTACGACACCTACCTTCGCGGCCAGCCCGCAGTGACCACTCTCGCCGTCGACACGGGCGGCCGTGTCACGGGCACTCTTGATGAGAAGGCGGCCAAGGCGGGCGATTACATCGTGACCAGCATTGACGCCAAGCTTCAGTCCGTGGTCGAGAAGCAGTTGGTTGATGCGATCCAGCGCGCTCAGGCCCAGGGTTACCCGGGCGACTCCGGTGCGGCTGTCGTGGTGGAGGTTGATACCGGCCGCATTCTCGCCATGGCGAGTTACCCGACGTACGACCCGTCGATCTGGGTCGGCGGCGTGACCCGTGCGCAGTTCAAGGACTTGATGAAGAGCAACTCGCTCTCGTCAAACGCCATTCAGGGCCTGTTCGCCCCGGGTTCCACGTACAAGGTCATCAGCACCGCTGCAGCAGGCAAGGAAGGCTTCTCGCTCTACTCGAAGTACCCGTGCCCGAACCAGGTCAAGATCGGCACTCAGACATTCCGCAACTTCGAGTCGCATGCTTACGGCAGCATTCCGCTGGCACGCGCGCTCGAGGTCTCGTGCAACACGGTGTTCTACGGCATTGCCGATCGAATGTGGGAGAAGGCCGGTGGCACCGATGCCACGAAGGACTCACCTGATCCCATAGCCGAAACCGCCAAGCAGTTCGGTCTGGGTTCGAAGACGGGCATTGATCTCCCGAATGAGTCATCAGGCCGCGTCTCAAGTCGACAGTTCAAGCTCGCGAACTGGGAGAACCTTCGTGAGCAGTGGTGCGCGAACGCAGTCGCCGGTTATCCCGAGACTCGCAAGACAAATCCGAAGCTGGCCGATTACTACACGGCACTCGACAAGGAGAACTGCGCCGATGGCTTCCGCTGGCGCGAAGGTGACGCGCTGAACGCTGCAATCGGTCAGGGTGACACGGCGGTGACGCCGCTGCAGATGGCCATGGTCTACGCCGCTGTCGCCAATGGCGGCACCGTCTACAAGCCCACCATCGCCAAGGCCATCGTGGGTGCCGACGGCAAGGTGGTGAAGGAGTTCGAGCCTCAAGTCAAGACCAAGGTGAAGGTCCCTCGCGCGACGATTGACTTCCTGCACAAGGCACTTCCGGGGGTCACGACGAGTGGTTCTGGCGAGACTCCTTTTATCGGCTTCCCACTCGGCAAGATTCCCGTGGCCTCGAAGAC
>CALFIA010000237.1 GCA_937876275.1 uncultured Actinomycetes bacterium
GCTGCGCGCATTGCAGGTCGTGGCGCTGAGAGCGTCGGCGCCGATGTCTCCTACATCCTCGGTCGCGACCTCATGCTTCCGATTTACGACACCGAGACTGCTGAGCGCACGCCGCAGGCCAAGGCTCTGATCGAGGCCTTGCGTGCCTGTGACGGCATCATCGTCGTGAGCCCGGGCTACCACGGCGGCATCAGCGGCATGATCAAGAACGCACTCGACTACGCCGAGGACATGAATCATGATTCACGCGTGTACCTCGATGGCTGCGCCTTCGGATCCATCGCCGTGGCGTACGGAGCTCAAGCCACCGTGACCACCCTTCATCAGCTCCGTCAGGTGGCGCATGCCCTTCGCGCCTGGCCGACCCCGCTCGGCGGCTCGATCAACTCAGCGACCACCTCGTTGAAGGAGGGTGAGGAAGACGAATCGGCCGTCGCCTTGCTGGAGACCATAGGTCGCCAGGTGGCCGAGTTCGCCATGATGCGCAAGCTCCACGCGGCACAGTTCTGATGACACGTCGTCTTACTGACCCGGCGACCATGCCGGGGATCTACTCACTACTCGGAGCGCTTGTCGTGCCCCGCCCCATCGGCTGGGTGTCGACCCGAAGTGTCGATGGTGTCGACAATCTGGCGCCGCATTCGTTCTATCAACTCGTGAGCACCAACCCTCCGATAGTGATGATCAGCACGATGGGGGAGAAGGACACCGCTCGCAACGTCAAGGAGACCGGCGAGTTCGTCGTCTGCGGGTCCACGATGGAATTGATTGAGAAGATCAATGTGACCGGTATCGACTTCGAGGCAGGCATCAGCGAGTTCGATGTTGCCGGCCTTACTCGCGAACCCAGCGACGTCGTTGCGCCGTTCCGTGTCGCCGAGTCTCCCTACGCACTCGAATGCCGATGCACCGACATGTTCGAGATGGGCAATGGCATCGTCATCTTCGGAGAGGTGGTGATGATCGCCGTTGACGAGCGAGTGATGGACGAACGTCGCGTAATGATGAGTGAGCTCAACCCGGTGGCGCGCCTCGGGGCAAGTGACTGGAGCGGCTTGGGTGAGATCATCGATGTGCCGCGCCTGAACGTCGCCGACTACGAAGCAAAGTACGGAACTCCGTAATGCACGACGGCGGCCATCACCGAAGTGATGACCGCCGCCGCGGTGGAGAAATTGTGGCGTTGCCCTACGGGACGATGACAGCGCGACCTTTGAGCTTGCCCTCCTCGAGATCCTTGTAGACCTTCAGGCCATCCTCGATGCCGTACTTCGTGTACGTCACGGTGATGTCGCCACGCTCGGCGAGTGCGAGCACCTCGGCGAGTTCTGAGCGGCTGCCCCAGTAGGTGGAGCGCAGGTTCAGCTCATACGGTGCGGTGTAGAGGCCATAGGCGTAAGTGCCGCCGGCTGCGCCGACGATCGTCATGTCGCCGAGTACGCGAGCACTGGCGATGCCGAGTGCGATCGTGGCGTCGACGCCGACGAAGTCGAGCACGACCTCGCAGCCGCGACCCTTGGTGATCTCCTTGATCTGGGCTGCAGCGTCGGGTGAGGCGCTGTTCACGGTGTACTCAGCGCCGCATGCCACTGCGAGATCGAGTGCTTCCTGCTTGGTGTCGACGGCGATGATGTTCGCGCCGGTGAGGGCCTCGATGAACTGCACGCCCATGTGGCCCAGGCCGCCGACGCCGAGAACCAGGACATTCGAGCCCGGGGTCATCTTCGGCAGCGAGAGCTTCACTGCGTGGTACGGAGTGAGACCGGCATCGGTCAGGGGGGCCGCGGCAATCGGGTCGAGGTTGCCGGGGATCTTGACGAGGTGACGCGGGCTGTGGATCAGCATGTACTCAGCCATGCCGCCGTCGAGGCCCAGGCCGCCGCCGAAGGCGCCGTCACCGGCTGCCGCGAGCTGGTTCTCGCAGTAGGGATCCATGCCCATCATGCAGCGCGGGCACGCACCACAACCCCATGCTCCCTGCACGGCCACGGCCTCGCCCTTGCTGAAGCCTTCGACCCCCTCGCCGATCTCGTGCACCCAGCCGGAGTTCTCATGGCCGAGCGTGAAGGGCGGGCCCCAGGGGAACATGCCGTCACCGAGCATGTGCATGAGGTGGAGGTCGGAGTGGCATGCGCCTGCGCCGGCGACCTTGATGACGATCTGCCCGGGGCCGGCCGTAGGAATAGGAACCTCGGCGACGACGGCATCGCTGTGCCAGGCCTGGAGCTGAAGTGCGCGCATGGATGTGCCTTTCGTGAAGCCCGACGAGGGCGGGATCGCTGGTTCGGCGATAGTAGCCCTGCAGTAAGTCCTAGGCTTGGGGTTTGAGCAGGAAGGGAATCGCCGCCCGATTAGCGGCTTTCTTTACACGTGCTCTATAAATAGCCGTTCGCATGAATTCTTCGTGCGCTCGCCACACAGCCGTACGTACGTTCGCTTTACCAGGAGGCAGCATGTCCGACGTGGTCATCTCTGACGCTGAGCGCACCGCGCTCGTATCCATTGTGGTTCGGGGTATGGCTCGTGGCGAAGCTTCGGCCGAGCAGCAGTCCCTCGCGGAGGCCGGCCTGCTTCTCATCAAAGATCGGAAGAGCGTCGTGTAGGGAAA
>CALFIA010000238.1 GCA_937876275.1 uncultured Actinomycetes bacterium
GGAACTCCTGCCCGGCGAGCTCGGGAAGCGTGTGCTCCTCGAGGGCCGCGCGGAGCTTGCGGGCGGCGTCGGCGACGGCGTTGCCGCCGAGCACCGTCCCCCGCGAGGCGGTCGTCATGCCGGTCTCGAGCTCGCGCTCTAGTGCGGCGAGATCCATGCGCCCGGCCTCATCAGTCGCGATGGCCACGCCTTCGACGCCGATAACCTGGCACATGCGCGAGTGCGTGTAGTGAGCGTCGGCGCTGTAGGCAATGCGCTTACCCGGGTGTGACTCGCGAGCTGCCCACAGGGCCTCGAGGTTGGCGATGGTTCCGCTCGAGGTGAGATGACCCAGGTGCTGCTCGAAGCCGAACATCGTTGCCAGCCGGGCGACGACCTCCTTCTCCATCTGCGCTGTCGCCGGGCCGCCGTCGAGGGCGTGATTATTCGGGTTGATGAGCATGGCGGTGGTGTAGCCAAGAACTGCAGCGGGATGCGGGGGCTTGAGCATCTGACCGACGTAGCGCGGATGGCCGAAGGGGTAGTTGTCCTTCAGTCGTTCGGTGAGCTCGGTGAAGGCTCGGCCGAGTGCCTCGTCGGAGACGACGAGTGAGGGGTGCTGGTCGAAGGCACCGTAGGTGTCTTGCCAGGCGCTGATGGCGGCTACGCCCTTGGGTAGCCACTTCTGTAGATCGGTCATGATTCCCAATGATTGCGGTTGGTGGCCCCGTTCGGCCCGGCGAGGTATCCGACGAAGAGATTCTGCGGATCCCTTGCCGCCTGGATGGTCTTCAGCTTGGCGAAGTTCTCGTCGGACATGAACTTCACCTGGCGCTTCGACAGGTCCGAGTCGCCGAGGTACTGGCCCTTGGTCCAGGGCTCCATCGTGCGCACTGCATTAGCCGTCCAGGCCTGCATACGCTCGTCATCGGCTTCGTCCTCCCAGACGGTGTAGGCCGAGAAGTAGATCTCCGACTGCATCGAGAACGCCATATCCGAGACCGGCGGCAGCGGTGCCTGGTGATACCAGAGGGCAAACGTCTTGCGATTCGGGATGCTCGAGAGCACCTTCGCGAACGTGGGGATGAAGTCCTTGTGGTCGCCCTCGAGCCATGCATTGTCGACGCAATAGCGATGTCCCTCGGGATTCTGGAGATACTGCATTTCGATTTCCTTCGGCAGATCAGTCGGCTCATTTCGCATGATCGCAATGGCCTGGTCGAGCACCGGGCAGGTATCGAAGGGTTCGAGCCAGCGAGCACCTTCCTCGGCGTCATCGGTAACGCTGACGCCACTGACCAAAATTACGGGGCCGACGTCTACTCCACCCGTGAGCTCGGGAGGGAGGTACTGGCCGAGCAGCACGATCTCGACGCGCTTATCGATTCCGGTGAAGGTGTCATAGGCCCAGGTCATGACCTGCTCGGCAAGTGCTGCTGGGTACACGTACACGCTGCGCACCCAGTGCCGAGGAAGGTCTCGTGCCTGGAGATAGAAGTTGGTGACGATGCCGAAGAATCCTGGCCCGGCGCCGCGGGCGGCCCAATACAGATCGCTGTTCTCATCCGCATCGCAATGCACGAGCTCACCCTCGGCAGTGACGACATCGAGGGCAAGTACTGCCTCGGCCGACCAGCCGTAGCCGCGGCAGTCCCAACCCTGGCCGCCTTGCAGTAAGTAGCCGCCGAGCGCGACCGTGGGGCAGTGCCCGCCGAAGAACACGAGACCATGCTGGGCGAGGAAGGGGTTCAACGTTTCACCACCCTTCACTGCGGGCCGAACCTTGACGATCTTTCGTTCGGCGTCGAGCTCGATCTCCTGCATTCGGTGCGTATCGATGAGCAGCGCGCCGTCGAGGACGCAGCGTCGCCGGCGCGCTGGTCGACGACGAGCGCCTTGCCGCCGCTGAGCACGACGCCGTCGGCGCCGGGAGTGGCGGTCACGGTGGTCGCGGCCGGGTCGACCGCGCCGGTCGGCTCGGCGATCGCCACCGCCGCCTGCATGCCGCGATCGAGAATTGGAAATTGCGCGCGGGTGCCGAGGAATTCGCGCGCGAACAGGGCGTGGAGCAGGTCGATCCCGACTGGTTCGCCACCGAAGCGCGCTGGCAGCAATTGCAGGAGCTGAAGGCGAAGAAGCTCGGCTGGTTCGATGCGGGGCTGAAGTATGGCACGGTGGGCGCGGTGGCGGTCGATGCGGCGGGGCACGTCGCGGCGGCGACATCGACCGGCGGCCTTACCGGCAAGCGCTGGGGCCGGATCGGCGATTCGCCGCTGATCGGCGCGGGGACTTATGCCGATGACCGCGCGGCGGCGGTGAGTTGCACCGGCTCGGGCGAGCAGTTCATCCGCGCCGCCGTCGCGCACGAGATCTGCGCCCGCATCCGGCTGGGAGGCGAGAGCGCGCAGGCGGCGACCGAGGCCGTGCTGGCTGAGGTGGGGA
>CALFIA010000239.1 GCA_937876275.1 uncultured Actinomycetes bacterium
ATTGCCTTCCTGGTGACCGAGCCCTGGGCAGCGCTGGCGCTGGGCGGGCTGCTGTATGTCGGCATGGCCAAGGGCAGTGAGACGAATGCATCGATGACGATGCTCACGTACAGGGCTACGTCGATGGTGATCTTGCTGATCGCCTTGATAGTTGCCCGCGGCACAGGAGGAGTCACGAAAGCTGACCTGCCCGTGCTTGCCGCCATCGGCATTCTCGATGCAACGGCGAACCTGTTGTTTGGTATCTCCAGCACACTGGGCATGCTTTCGACCACATCAGTGCTGAGCTCGCTTTACCCCGTGGTCACGGCGGTGCTCGCTGCGATCATCCTGCGCGAGCGACTTCGACCGATTCAGTACGTGGGAGTCACCATCGCGATGGTCGGCGTCGTATTGCTCAGCGCAGGGGGAGTCTGATTACTGGCCCTCGGGCGCGAACTTCACGCTGATCGAGTTGATGCAGTAGCGCTGATCAGTCGGAGTACCGTAACCCTCGCCCTCGAAGACATGACCGAGATGACCGCCGCAGGTGGCACAACGCACCTCAGTGCGCACGCGTCCGAGGGAGGCGTCCTCGAGGTAGATGACGGAGTCACCGGCAAGCGGTGAGTAGAAGCTGGGCCAGCCGCAATGCGAGTCGAACTTCGTCGTGCTCTCGAAGAGCGCGGCTCCGCACGCACGGCACGAGTAGGTGCCCACTGCCTTGTTGTCGGTGTACTCGCCGACGAAAGGAGCCTCGGTGCCGGCTTCGCGCAGCACGTGGTACTCCAGTGGAGTGAGTTGGGACCTCCATTCGTCCTCGGTACGGGCGACCTCGTAGGTGCCTCCATCGGGACGAGTGGATCCAGCGCGTGCAGGGGTGTCATGAGCCATGAGTACAGGTTAGGCCAGTTTGCGAGTTCATTCAGCGCGCCGCATGTCTCGTAATCGCGTGGACTGGGAGAATGTGCAACAGTCGAAAGCAAGGAGTACAGGTTAGTGAGCGAGATTCTCGACACCAGGGGTTCGTGGCTCAGCCGCGAGGATCTCGATTCCGCTCGAGAGCGCCTGCCCATCGTCTATGTCGATGCGGTCCCCGTGCGCACCGATTCCCAGGGTCAGGTGACCTCGATCGGGCTGCTTCTGCGCGGCATGCCCGACGGAAGCATTTCGCGGGCGATCGTGTCCGGGAGGGTGCTCTACGGCGAGCGAATCCGCGATGCGCTCGTGCGGCACCTGGAAAAGGATCTCGGCTCGGTTGCCCTGCCCCAGATCCCGGCCTCGCCGCAGCCGTTCACCGTGGTCGAGTACTTCCCGGACCCGGAGGTCACCGGCTTCCACGACCCTCGTCAGCACGCGGTCTCGTTGGCCTTCATCGTTCCTTGTCGGGGTGATTGCTCGCCGTCCCAGGACGCACTCGACCTTGTCTGGGTATCACCCATGGAAGTGACGACACCTGATTTCGAGCTCGAGATGTCAGGGGGCCAAGGTCGTCTGGTGCGCATGGCACTGGCTCATTGCGGCCTGCTGCCCTGATCAGACTCCGCGCGGCGGGAAGTTGACCGCACGCTTGTCGCCCTTTGCGGCAAGCGCCTCCGCAAGATCCGGCAGTCCGAACGAGACCTTCATCATCGCGAGCGATTCATCAACGGCTTGCGGGAGTGTCTGATCGCTCACCCGTAGCAGTTGACCCTTCATGGACGCCATGGCAGACGGAGAGCAGTTGTCTGCAATATCGCGTGCAAGCTCACGGGCTCGAGCAAGCGGATCCTCGGCGATCTCGTTCACCAAGCCAATTCGCAGTGCTTCGTTCGCATCGATCGCGCGGCCGGTGATCAAGAGTTCGGTCGCATTGCCGTACCCGACAAGGCGGGGAAGTAGCCACGCAATTCCATACTCCGCGACGAGGCCAAGCCGACTGAAGGTGGTGCCCACGCGCACACCTGAGCCGATGATGCGGATATCGGCGCACGAGGCGAGCACGAAGCCGATACCGGCACACGCGCCATTGATGGCGGTGATCACCGGGGTGCCGATTGTCAGCGCATAGAACGGGAGAGTGTCGACTGACTGCTCGTCGACGTACTTATTGAGTCCGTTCGTGCCCTCGGCCAAGACCGACAGGTCTGCCCCCGCGCAGAAACCCTTGCCCGCTCCGGTCACGATGATGACGCGTACCTCGGGGTCCTGATCGGCGCGCTCAAGGAGCTCGACATAGAGCTCGCCCATGCCCGGGAGCATCGCGTTCATGCGGTCAGGCCGATTGAGGGTAATCGTCGCGATGCCCTCGGATGCGGAATACAGGATCTCGTCAGTCATGGTGAGAAGTCTCGCACCCCAGGGACGCGGCCGTTGCGGGA
>CALFIA010000240.1 GCA_937876275.1 uncultured Actinomycetes bacterium
ACGGCAGCTGGATATAGAAGTTCGAGGCGCCGACGAGTCGCATGATGCCTGTCTCGCGACGACGACTGAAGGCAGCCACGCGCATCGTGTTGACGATGAGCAGCACCGTGACGACAAGCATCAAGATCGCGATCGCGAGAGCAATGGCCTGCAGGCCACCGAGGAGTCGGAAGAACTTGTCGAGGATCTGCCGCTGGTCATTGACCTGCTCGATGCCCGGGCGCCCCGCGAAAGCTGATGCGACCACGTCGTACTTCGTCGGGTCAGACAGCTTTACGCGGAAAGACTCGGGAAGGGCGTCCTTCGTGACGTTGTCGGCGATCGGAGAGTTCTTGAACTGCTCCTTGAAGCGGTCATACGCCTCGGCGGAGGATTCGTAATAGACGTCTTGAACCAATGGGCGAAGCGACTCGAGGTCGGCCTTGATCTGGTCGCGCTGCTCCTTGGTGACCGCACCGCCGGCACATGACGGCGTATCGCTGCCCTTGCCGCACAGGAAAATCGACACCTCGACCTTGTCGTACCAGAAGTCCTTCATCGTCGAGACTTGCGAGCGCACGAGCAGGCTTGCACCGAACAAGCCAAGCGACACTGCAACGGTGATGATGACCGCAAGGGTCATGGTCAGGTTGCGACGAAGACCACTGCTGACCTCGCTCGCGACGAACGTTGCTTTCATTGCGCGTATCCGTAGACGCCGCGGGCCTGGTCACGAACAAGGTGACCGCCTTCGAGCTCGATGACTCGGCGGCGCATCTGGTCGACGATGGTCGCATCATGGGTCGACATCACGACGGTGGTGCCGAGGCGATTGATGCGATCAAGAAGCTTCATGATGCCGATCGAGGTGCCGGGGTCGAGGTTTCCGGTCGGCTCGTCAGCGATGAGCAGCATCGGACGATTAACGAATGCACGCGCGATTGCGACGCGCTGCTGCTCGCCACCGGAGAGCTCATCGGGGCGACGACCTTCCTTGCCCTCCAGGCCGACAACCTCGAGAACCTCGGGCACGACCTTCTTGATGTGAGACGACGGCTTGCCGATCACCTCGAGGGCGAAGGCGACGTTCTCGGCGACTGTCTTATTCGGCAGCAGCCGGAAATCCTGGAACACGGTGCCGATCTGGCGGCGCAGCGTGGGGATCTTCCAGTTCGACAGGCGACCGAGATCCTTGCCCGCCACCCAGACCTGACCGGTCGTGGGGCGCTCCTCGCGGAGTACCAGGCGCAGGAAGGTCGACTTACCCGAGCCCGAGGGGCCGACGAGGAAGACGAACTCACCCTTCTCGATTTCGAGGGAGACCCCATCAAGGGCCGGCCGAGTCTGATTCGGGTAGACCTTGGTGACGTTGTCGAAGAGGATCACTTGTTCAGTCTAAGCCGACGGACGAGTGCTCCTAGCCCCGCGACCCCTGGATTCGCCAGCGAACTCCGGCCTCGATGAATTCATCGATTTCGCCGTCGAGAACCGCGGTCGTATTGCCCGTTTCATACTCAGTTCGCAGGTCCTTGACCATTTGATAGGGGTGCAGCACGGACGAGCGCATCTGGTTGCCCCACGAGCCGGAGTTATCGCCCTTGAGGGCATCGATCTTGGCCTGCTCCTCCTGGCGGCGGCGCTCGAGCAGCTTGGCCTGCAGCACGACCATCGCCGTGGCGCGGTTCTGCAGCTGCGACCGCTCGTTCTGGCACGAGACGACGATGCCGGTCGGAATATGGGTGAGGCGCACAGCAGAGTCAGTTGTATTCACGCCCTGGCCGCCCGGGCCGCTCGAGCGGTACACATCAACGCGCAGGTCGTCCTCAGGAATATCGACACTCTCGGTCTGGGCCAGAACGGGAATGACTTCAACGCCGGCGAACGACGTTTGGCGACGACCCTGATTGTCGAAGGGCGAGATGCGCACCAGTCGATGCGTGCCCTGCTCGACCGAGAGAGTTCCGTAGGCGTAAGGCGCCTTCACCGCGAAGGTCGCTGACTTAATGCCGGCCTCTTCCGCGTACGACGTTTCGTACACCTCAACCGGCCAGTTGTGACGCTCGCAGTAACGCGTATACATACGCAGCAGCATCTCTGCCCAGTCAGCAGCATCGACTCCGCCGGCCTCCGAGCGAATCGTGACGAGAGCCTCACGTGCGTCGTACTCGCCAGACAGCAGCGTGCGCACCTCGAGATCGGTGATCGCCTTCTGCAGCTCGTCGACCTCCTTCAGCGCTTCGTTCAGTGCTGCCTCATCGCCCTCAGCCTCGGCGAGCTCGAAGAGGATCGGCAGGTCATCGAGGCGGCTGCGCAGGGCCTCGGCCTTGCGGATCTCGCCCTGGAGAAATGACAGCTTGCTGGTCACAACCTGGGCCTTCGCCTGGTCATCCCACAGGTCAGGGGCCGAGGCCTCTACCTCGAGCTCTGCGGCCCGCTTGCGCATATCGGGGAGGTCGAGAACGTTCTCAATGCTGCCCATCGTGGTCTCGAGGGCGGCAATGGTCTCGGATACGTCGACAGCGGCCACGGGGCAAGACTACGGCCCTCGTGAGGACCGGCCTGACAGTGTCTCTGGGCCGCGGGATCCACATCCGACAAGGCGTCCACAGATCTAGACGCGGGCTAGAGAATTGAGTAATCTCCAAGTTAACTTGCTTGAATGTCCAAGCCACCACTCGTCTGGTTCTCGGCCTTCAAGCATGGATTGACTCGTGAGGACATCCTCCATGCGTACCGGAATCAGTTTCAATCCTGGGATCTTGGGGATGGCTTCACGATGGTGATCGGGGCAAGCCAATCCGCGGTCATCCTCGAAGTCGGGTGCGTCGAACGCGACGCTGCCCCCGTCATCGTGCACGCGATGCGTGCACGAGAGAAGTTTCTGAGGTGATGTCGATGCCACGTTCAGTAGAGGAAATCATCGCGCACGCGGATGAGTACGCGGCGCGCTTCGAGAATTACGAGCCAAGGGTTGAGGATGAGCGGCCTATTGGCGCGGTGCATGTGCTCCGGGAGGCAGTGAAGGCGAGATCCAATGCCGAACGACAGATACTCGAGGCGGTTATCGCCGCGCGAGAGATCGGTACGCCGTGGTCACTTATCGGCTCGCTACTCGGTACGACTGGCGAGGCAGCGCGACAGCGATATGGCTCGAAAATCATTTCCTGAGCGCGCGCGAGAGAGAGCGAAGCACTTGCTCAGTACTTGTCACTCCCCGAGTGACAACTCACATAGATGAGGATGCTGAAGCCGACTCGCTCGGCGGAGCAGCCGTGACCTTCAGCGGAGTGAATGTCTGCACGCGCACCGGCTCCGGTAGCGGGGTGAGACCGAAGGTCTCCAGCGAGCCCTGTCCGGCCAGGCGCACGAGGTACTGAGCACTTGAGAGCGGCAGCGGATCCTTGCCGTCGTCGCACACCATCATGTGAGCGATGCCGATGATCGGCCAGCCAATCATTTCCTGGCCTTCTGAAAGCACGATCTTCGCGGCAGCAGCATCGAAGTTCTCGGCTACCGGGGTTCCACCGACTGCAGGACCGGCCATCATCATGTTTGGCTTATCGGACTTCTCCATCGTGATGGCTCCGACACCCACCTTGAGCAATTGAGTGTCATCGACACTGATGGTCTTGCCGTTGATGTCGACACTGGCCATCGGGAGTGAAGCGCCAACAGCGGTGATGGCGGGAAGAACGGCAATCGCACCATCAGTCGCGGTGAGATCAGTGACGAGGTCAGCGGTGGTCGGGTACTGCGTGCCGACCTTAAGGGTGTCGACTGTGCCGGCCTTCCAGATATCCGGAACTGTCTTGCTGAGGTATGCGGTCATGGCGTTCACCGCACCACTTGCGTGGTCAAGCGACATGACGGTGATGTCGGCAATTCCACTGAAGTCAGTGCCCGGATTCGCGTCGGTGATCAGCGGGTCAGTCCAGCTGGTGATTGTGCCGTCGAGAATGCCGGCGAGAGCCTTGGGAGTCAGAACTACGCCCTCAAGACCCACGACATTGAGGGCGAGAACAACGGGATAGCCGAAGACAGGAACCACGATCGTGCCGTTGGGGCAGGTCTTCTCGAAGGCGGCGAGCTGATCGGCGGTCGGGGCCATCTCGGTGATGGTCAAACTGGCCGGCTCACCGGCAGGAACCTCGACGAGGCTCTGATCGGGGCAGGTGCCCGACAGGGTCGCATTAACGGCGTCGCTCGCACCGGCGAAATCCTCGGGGAGGCTGACGTTCTGGGCGCCGGTCTGGCACGTGATGTTCGCCTCTGCCTGAGCTGCCAGAACATCTGGCGGCAGGGGCGGGGTGCAGGCGCTGAAGAGAAGCGCAGCGCCAGCTGCTGCACAAGCGGCGAGGACGATGCCCCGGGTTGACTTCTTGTTCCGGGACATCGTCCTCACCTTTGCTCGAGCTATTTGAGAGATTCAGTTGTGATCGTGCATTGAGCTACTACTGGATGTGGAGAACCTGCTCCTTGGCCTTCGCGAGGACGGCACCGGTCACCGGCACGTATCCGAGCGAGGCTGCGCGCGCGGGGCCGCACTTCTGGAGAACGTAATCCTCGAACTGGCGAACGCCGAGGCCGTTCGGGCCCTTGCCGTCGGTGCGAACGAGACCGTAGCTGAAGATCGCTGCGGGGTAGGCGCCCTTGACGTTGACGTTGTAGTTGAGCTGGATCAGGCCGTTGTCGATGACGTTGGTCTGGGTGGCGAGGTTCTTCGCAGCAGAGACGGAGGACGGTGCGATGAACTCACCGGCAGCGTTCTGGATGCGAGCAACCGGGTAGCCCTTGGCATCGCTGTAGTCGACGTAGCCGATGGCGCCGGGGGTGGCGTTGATCAGCGACATGACGGTGGCGTTGTCCTTGCCGGTCTGCGAGGAGGCCAGCGGGACGGAGCCCGGGAATGCGGTGTCGAACGAGTCCTGGACCTTGGCGAAGATGGACGGTGCCCATGCGTTCAGGTACTGCAGGGTGTTGTTCGTGGTGCCCGAGTTACCGGAGCGGTACACGACGGTGATGGGCGTTGCCGGGATCGACTTCGCGATACGCGGGTTCGAGGCCAGGATTTCCTTGTCGTTCCAGGTCTTGATGACGCCGCCCATGATCTTGGCGAGGGTCGTCTGCTTGAGCTGGATCGAGGAGCCGAGGGTCTTGCCGGTCGTGGTGCTCATCAGGTTGATCGGGAAGGCGATTGCGCCACCGATGTTGGGGACGTACTCCCAGGTGAAGGTGGGCTGGCCCGAGCTGTACTTCGAGTCAGTCTGGGCGTAGACGAAGGTGCCCTTGGTGAAGTTCGACTTGCCAGTGCCCGAACCGGTCGAGGTGTACTGGATCGAGAAGTCAGACTGCGAAGCGTTGAAGTCAGCTGCGCACTGTGACAGGAAGGGGTACGGGAACGAAGCGCCGCCACCGCTGATGGTGTTGGCAGCATGTGCAGGTGCTGCAATGGCAACGGTGGACGCCGCGACGGCGATACCGGCCAGAAGTGCGAGTGAACGACGCACGAGATTCTCCTTTAGTGGATTTAGGCTTACGGATTGCAATTTAGGTAGTGCTAGTAACGACTTGTGGGGTGTTTGCTTACGGGCTGTCAACGCTTGGGTGAACAATGCGTGGACAGGTGAACAGTGGATTAACCGAAGCGGCCATTCACGTAATCGAGCGTGCGCTGATCCTGCGGGTTTCCGAAGATTTCCGTGGTCGGACCCTGCTCGACGATGTGTCCGGGCTCGTTCTCTGCAGCGAGGAAGAACGCCGTGTTGTCAGCAACACGAACTGCCTGCTGCATGTTGTGCGTGACGATCACGATGGTGATGTCCTTCGACAACTGGCGAATGGTCTCCTCGATCTTCAGGGTCGACGCGGGGTCAAGTGCCGAGCACGGCTCGTCCATGAGAAGCACGTGCGGGTTGACCGCAAGCGCGCGAGCGATGACGAGACGCTGCTGCTGACCACCCGAGAGTGCACCGGCCTCGGAGTTGAGACGATCCTTGACCTCGGTCCACAGACCGGCAGCAGTGAGGGTCTCCTCAACGATCTGATCGTGGTTGTCGCGCTTCATGCCCGAGAGCTTGAGCCCGGAGAGCACATTGCCACGAATGGTCATGCTGGGGAACGGGTTCGGCTTCTGGAAGACCATCCCGATCTTCAAGCGGATGTGCACCGGGTCGACCTCGGGTGCGTAGATGTCGCTGCCCTCGTAATGGATCTCGCCGGCCAGCTTCGCGCCCGGGATGAGCTCATGAAGGCGGTTGAGAGTCCGCAGGAAGGTCGACTTGCCACAGCCTGACGGACCGATCAGTGCGGTGGTGGTGTGCTTGGGGAACTTGATGTTCACGCCCTCGAGGACCTTGCGCTGGCCGAACCAGATGCTGATGTCACGAGCATCCATTTCGATCTGCTGCTCGGTGGCAGTCGATTCGGTGGTCATGGCGCTCTCCTCGATTGTCGCGATCTGCTCAAATTCGGCAGTTGACATGGCGTTTCCTTCGTTCTCGTTTACTTGGCTCATCGTCCGCGCCGCTTCGACGTCAGGATGCGGGTGGTGGTGAACAAGATCGCCACCAGGACCATCAGCACGAGTGCTGCACCCCAGGCGCGAGCGACCGCAGCCGGATAGGGCTGGGCGACGTTGCTGAAGATGTAGACCGGCAGCGCCGTGATCGGCTCCATGATCGGGTTGAGCACGGTCTTGTCGTTCTTCAACGAAGTCATGAGCAGCGGGGCGGTCTCGCCGACGACGCGGGCAATGCCCAGGATCATCGCGGTGATGAGGCCCGTCTTGGCTGCGGGGATCACGACCTTCAGCACGACGCGTGCACGAGTGGAACCCAAGGCGAGGGCACCAGTGCGCAGGTCATCAGGAATCAGGCGCAGGACTTCCTCCGCCGTACGAGCTACGGTCGGGAGCATCAAGATCGCGTACGCGAGCGCACCGGTGAGCGCGCTCTGCTGCAGCACGCCAGTGATGATGAAGACCGTCAGGATGAACAAGCCCGCGACGACCGAGGGCACGCCCGACATCGCCTGCACGAAGAAACGCACGTAGGGAACGGCGCGTCCGCGTACCTCGGTGATGTACAGCGCGGTAGCAACGCCAATCGGCATCGAGATCAGCGTTGCGATCACGACGATCATGATCGTGCCGAGCACCGCATGTCCCACGCCGCCCCAGCCGAGGGGCGTGCTCGGGCTGATGTACTCGTTGTTCTGGCTGATGAATGACCAGCTCATGGCCTCCATGCCCTTGCTGACAATCGACCAGAGCAGCGAGATCAAGATGATGAAGCTGAAGAGCGTGGCGCCGATTGCGCACACGATGATCACGGCGTCAGCCGCGGCCTTGGTGCCACGCTGGCTGATTGCGGCGATGATCGAGGCAATGAGCTGCAGCGGCAGGTAGATCGCGATCATGATGACCGGGCCGGGAATGTCGGTGGTCAGGAAGAGCGCGGCAATGATCAGCGCCGGGACGATGACGGCAATCGCGACATCGCGCTTGAAGCTGCCCGTGCGACGGCTCCAGGGAGTCTGGGGCTTTTGCTTCTGCAACTCCGGGATGGTCTCGGAGTCGAAGGTGATGGTTGCGCTCATGACTGCATGCGTCCTGTCCGCTTGACGATGAGGTTGGCGATGACGTTCACCACGAGGGTGCCGGCGAACAAGAAGAAGCCGGCGGCGAGAAGAACCTGGGTCTCGAACGGACCGGAGGCATCTCCGAACTTGGAGACGATCAAGGTCGCGACTGAGCCGCCGCCTGACTGGATGATGTGGAAGAGGTTCACGTCAAAGACGAGCTTGAGTACGAAGAACACTGCGATGGTCTCACCGAGTGCGCGGCCCAAACCCAGCATCACGCCACCGACGATTCCGCCGCGGCCAAACGGCAGTGCGACGTAACGGAGCATGGTCCACAGCGAGCAGCCCAGCGCCTCGGAGGCGTTGATCAACTCAGGAGGTGTGCGACCCATGACCTCGCGGGTGACCGAGGTAATGATCGGAATCATCATGACCGACAGAACGAAGCCCGCAATGAACGGAGTGCCGTTGAAGTTGCCGGTGTCGTTCTGGAAGATCGGAATCCAGCCGAGGTACTGGTTCATCAACTCCTGCCAGCCAACCGCAACCGGGGCGAGCACGTAGAACGCCCAGAGGCCGATGATCACCGAGGGAATTGCTGCCATGAGGTCGATGACGTTGGTCATGACCTTGGCGACCTTCACCGGGGCGAGGAAGACCATGAAGATCGAGAGCAGCAGCGAGGCGGGCACGGCGATCACGAGTGCGATCACGGAGAGCAGGATCGAGCCGTAGAGCATGCCGAGGATGCCGTACTGCGGCGGCGTGCCGAGGGAGTCCCAGGCGGTGGTCGTCAGGAACGAGATGCCCTGATCCTTGAGGACAGGCACTGTCTGAGCACCAAGGAAGACCGTGATGCCGGCCAGGATGATCAGGGCCGAGAAGGCCAGGCCGGTGATGATGCGATTGAAGATGCGATCGCCTCGGTGGGAGTTGACGTTCGTCGCGAGATCGCGGAACTGCGGTGCTTCGACCTGAGCCATGGCGCGATCCTGGAGAGTCGACATGGCGGCAGGTAGTGCGCCAAGAAAACTCTCCCTGACCACTGCATGAACACCACGTGAACGCCCTTGAGGGGTCGGATTCCCTCATAGGGGAACCGATTTTCGGCTGTTTATAACAATTCGGTATAGGCGTAGACACGTCGGCGTGTCTAGCACTGGACAACAAAACTGTATAGGCCTATACTGAATCCACAAGCGAACACGGTGTTCGCAAGGAGGCATCATGAACATGCACATCTTCAAGCGTCACAGCTCGGCCGCGGTTACTACCCCATCCAGCTCGCGCGAGTTGGGTCACCGCGTGGAGTCGACCTTCGACTACTCGACCTGTCACTTCGTGCTCACCTGCTCCTGCGCCAGCCGCTTCGAGACAAACCACATCGATGAGGCCCTCGAGTGGAGCGAGATGCACAAGGCCATGGCACCGCTGGCCGACCAGCTCACCGCCTAGGCCGTGCACAAGGCCACTCCGGCAGAGCGACTCGAGGCCACTAAGGCTCTCGAGAAGGCCACGAAGGACTGGCGCGCTGCCAAGAAGAAGGAACGCGCCGCCCGCGACAAGCTCGCGTCGGTGGTTCAGGTCTCAGTCGAGACCGGCATTCTCAGCGAAAGCAAGATCAGCCAGCTCACTGAGATCCCACGAATGACCATTCGCAAGATGCTCGGCAAGGATGCGAGCTCGAAGAAGTAGTACAAGTTGAGCAGGGCCCCGGTGCGAAGCGCGCCGGGGCTTTCTCATGTCTCGTGGCGCCCCAGCAGCCGACCGATCACGACTGGCAGGATCTCGCGAGCCTGCGCTCCCAGTGCCGCGGGCTCATCGGCGAGGCCGAGCACGATCGCTCCCTGCCGACTGCCGATCATCACCGAGTGGCCGGCAGGAGATTCGTGCATGGCCAGGCCGAGGGGTGCCGTGATCTCAGGCAGCGCGTGGTCGTCAACACCGCACAGCACGATGAGGTCACTTCGGTGGGCATGGTCATCCACGACGGCTTCCACCTCGGCGAGGTCGTCGAGGACCGGCGGAACTCGGAACACCATCGCCCCAGCCTCCGCAACCAACGCTGCCGCAAGGAAGCTGAGGTGATCGGTTACCAAGCCGGTGGGCGTGGGCACTCCGGGTTCGACGAATTCGCTGCCGATGGTGACCACGAGAACCCTGGGCCGCGGGTGCACCTCCACTGACCTGACACCTGCGCGGGCCAACAGGCCGATCAGGTCGGCGTCGATCAGCCGGCCGACAGCGGCGATTGGGGTGCCGACTTCAATGAGTTCGCCAACCCCGACGACGCCACTGCCCATTGGTGCTGCAGCGAGCATCACGCCGCCGTCCACCACGCGCGCATCCGAAGCTCGAACGATCGTGTCGGCCTCATCAGGGAGCGGAGCGCCCCGCGTGACCGCGATGCACGTGCCGGGGATCAACGGCTCGGAAGCGCGAAAGCCGGCCGGCACTTCGTCGATGACTCGGAGCACTTCGCCGGGCTCATGGTCCTGCGCGCGGATCGCGAAACCGTCTACGTCTGCCGTCGCAAAGGCCGGCACATTCGCGGGAGCAACGACCGAGCTCGAGAGCACGCAACCGAGGGAATCGAGTAAGGGAAGGTCAATCGGCTCGAGAGCTTGCACATCAGTCAGAACTTCGCTGAGTGTCGACACGACGTGAGCTTTCTCAGGTCGCGTCAGGATCGAACGCCGGGCTCGGCGTATTCGTAGAAGTCGTCGCCGAGTTGCCGCGAGATTTCGGCTCCGGATCATCTGCCATCAAGCTCGAGGCGATCTTGCGCGGATGCAGATCAGTAAGACCCTTCACTGCATCCATGGTGTCACTGAGATCAATACCGGCGGAGTCGGCGAGATCGTTCTTTGCATTCAATGCCATCTGACGGATCTGGCGAATCCACTTACCCGCATCAGCAGCGGCACGCGGCAACCGCTCGGGGCCGAAGACCAGTAGGCCCAGGGCGCCGAGCACGATCAACTCGCCGATGCCGATGTCAAACATCTCTGAAGACTACTCCGATGATCCGAGGGTGATCGTGGCGCTGACTGAGCCGCCGCCACGGTCGATCTTGACGTCGACCTTGTCACCTGGTGCATGCGTACGAATGGCAACCACGAGTTCAGTTGCATCATCGATGAGGCGGCCACCGAGGCTCGTGATGATGTCGCCCTTCTGCAGACCGGCTGCCTCCGACGGACCATTTGCCTTGACTTCGAGCACCTTTGCCCCGGGGCCCTCGTACGTCGTGTCGAGATTCACGCCGATCACGGGAGTCTGGGACTTACCTGTCGAAATGAGCTCCTCGGCAATGCGCTTGGCAGTGTTGATCGGAATCGCAAAGCCCAGACCTATGTTGCCGGCCTCGCTATTGCCGGTGGCCATCGATGCGATCGCCGAGTTGATGCCGATCACGTGACCAGAGCCATCGAGCAACGGACCGCCAGAGTTACCGGGGTTGATCGCCGCATCAGTCTGAATCGCATTGATGAACGACGTGTCATTGCTATCACCTGCCGTCACCGGACGATCAAGTGCGCTGATAATTCCCGCAGTCACCGTCCCATCGAGTCCGAGAGGCGCACCGATCGCGATCGCCATGTCGCCGACAGTGACGTCATCGGAGTTGCCGATGAGCATCGCGGGCAGGCCCGTCTTCGCGACCTTGACGACTGCGATGTCGTACTCGGGATTCGTGCCGACGACATCGCCCTTGATTCGCGTGCCGTCGTTGAAGACGACCTCGAGCTTGCCGCCCTTCGCGATGGCGACCACGTGATTGTTCGTCAGGATGTAGCCATCGGATCGGATGACGAAACCGGAGCCGCTGCCGGCCGAGTTCGCGCCGGTGGCAACGATCGAGACGACAGAGGGAAGTTCCGCAGCAGCGATCGAGGCAATCGAGGCACCCGGGGTATTCGGCGCAGCTGAGCCTTCGCTTACCTGCGGG
>CALFIA010000241.1 GCA_937876275.1 uncultured Actinomycetes bacterium
CGATCTTGATTACGTGGGTCTGCGTGCGCGGCATCGTGTTCTCTGCCGTGCTGCAGAAGTGGCTGCTGCTTATCGAGATGGTGATGCTCGTTATCTTCGGCGTCATCGCGCTCGTGAAGGTCTATAGCAACAACGCGGTCGACACCTCGATCATGCCGCAGTGGAATTGGTTCTCCCCCGCCGGAATCACGACCTCCGGCTTGGTCACCGGCCTTCTCATCGCTGTCTTCCTGTACTGGGGCTGGGATTCCTCGATCACGGTGAATGAGGAGACCGAGAACCCCGAGACAACTCCCGGCAAGGCCGGTGTCATCTCCACTCTCCTGCTGCTCGTCACCTTTGCCCTGGTGGCTGTTGCCGCGATTGCCTTCGGTGGCGTCGGCACTTCAGGCCTCGGACTCGGAAACATCGATAACGCTGACGACGTTTTCGCGGCGCTTGGCCCATCAGTGTTCGGAGATGGCCTGATCGGCCGCGCACTCATCTCGTTGCTGATCATCTCGGTGCTGAGCTCAGCCACTGCCTCGATGATCACGACGATAACGCCCACTGCTCGCACCGCACTCTCGATGGCCGCCTCCAAGGCGATCCCGGAACGCTTCACCGTGATGCATCCGCGCTACCTCACTCCGACCGCGGCCACGATCTGGATCGGCGTGGTGGGTACGGCCTTCTATTTCGGGCTCAGTCTGGCGAGCGAGAACGTGCTCGCCGACTCCATCTCATCGGTGGGCTTGATGATCGCCTTTTACTACGGACTTACCGGCATTAGCTGTGCTTGGTTCTACCGCAAGCACATGCGCTCATTTAGTCAGGTGATGCTTCGCGGCGTGATGCCCGGTATCGGTGGCCTAGTTCTGCTCGCCGGGTTCGTGATGGCCTCGGTGCAGTTCGCCAACCCTGATTACGGCTACACCACGATGGGAGATATCGGTGGCGTCTTCGTTGTCGGCATCGGGTCGCTACTGCTGGGCGTCGTACTCATGATTGTGTGGAATGTCATCAACCCCGCCTACTTCCGCGGTGAGACTCTCCCCAAAGCCGACGCGTCAATGATGCTCTCCGAGTAGAACGGACTAAGCCATGAAGTTCTTGATCTCAGTCATTGACGACCAGACCGGCACTGCCGATGACGACGAAATGGCCGCCATTGATGTGTTCAATGACGGCCTGCGAGCGAACGGTCACTTCATCGTGGCTGTCGGAATCTCCGGGCCCGAGCACGCGTCGACGATTGACGGGCGCGGAGCCGAAACGTTTACCACGCCCGGCCCACTTCACCCGATCGAGCCGACGCAGGAGTACCTCTCCGGCTTCTGGCTGATCGAAGCGCGTGACCTCGAGGAAGCACGAGCACTCGCAGCCGCAGGATCGAAGGCCTGCAATCGACGAGTGGAACTGCGGCCCCTGCTGGGCTGAGCATCTGAACATTGACTCGCTATATCCGTACCGATATATTTACGCTATGGACGCTTCGGCCCTGATCAAATCTGCTCGCACCCGCGCAGCGATGACCCAGGCACAACTGGCTGAGGCCGCCGGAACCTCGCAGCCCACCTTGGCTGCATACGAAACGGGGGCCAAGTCTCCCTCGGTACGCACCCTCGATCGTCTCGTCCGTGCCGCGGGCGCAACCCTCCAAGTGAACATCGTCGACGCACCCGCCGCACGCGGGGATCTGCTCTCCGAGCTTCGCAGTCGTGCAAGGGATATTCGCGACGAGGCCAGCCCCCGTCATATTCGCAATGTGCGAGTCTTCGGCTCAGCAGCTCGTGGTGAGGAAACGGCGAACTCAGATATCGATCTTCTCGTCGACTTCGACGCAGCCCGATACGGCGTGCTCCCTCTTGCTGGCTTCGCCAATGAACTTCGAAAGTTACTAGGCCGCGAGGTCGACGTCACGACTGCCGAATTACTGCGGCCTGAAGTGCGCAAAAATGCGCTCGCTGAGGCAGTACCGCTATGAGTCGCCCTGTGAGAAGTCCAGGCAGCGAACTTGCTTGATGGGGTTACCGCTCAGCGCTCGAGTTGGTGCTCCTTGGCGCGAGCCGGGAGGAACCTCAGTGCCACGATCGCGCCGATGATGACCACTGCAGCCGAAACGAGGGATCCGCGCGAGAGGCCGTCGATGAAGGCGCTCTTGACGAATGCGGCTAGCTGGGCAGCCGGCCCCTCGGGCAACTGACCGGCAACACCCAGCCCGCCGCCCATTGACTCACGCACCACCGACTCATACTGCGGCGGCAAGCCGAGGCTGCGATAGCCCTCGATCACCTTGGACCCGTAAACGCTCAGGAACACCGAACCGACGACTGCAACGCCGAGTGTGCCGCCGAACTCGCGCGTGGTGTCATTCACGGCAGCACCCGCACCGGCTTGCTCAGGCGGCAGCGCACCCATGATCGACTCAGTGGCAGGGCTCGTGGCGAGACCCAGACCCGCAGCGATCGTGACCATCGAGATGATCACCATGCCGAAGTACGGCGTATCGGTCTTGATCGTCGCGGCCATCAGGAAGCCAGCGCCCATCACCAACAAACCAAGCGTGACAATCGCCTTCGAACCAAAACGATGCATCAACACGATTGCAAGCGGCGACATGATGCCCGTGGCAATGGCGAAGGGAAGTGTGCGAATGCCGGCTTGGAGCGGAGTGAAGCCCTGTACAAGCTGCAGGAACTGAGTGATCAGGAAGATGAACCCGAAGAGGGCGAAGAAGGCCGTCGTGACCGAGAGACTTGCTGCCGTGAAACGTGCATTGGTGAACAGGCGGACGTCCAGCATCGGGTGGGCGAGCCGCCGCTCGACGAGTGCGAAGACGACCAGAAGTGCGATGCCGCAGATCAGCGCGGCAAGAATTCCCGCCGAGGTCCAACCCCACGTGGGTGCCTCGATGATTGCCCAGATGATCAGGCCTACACCTGCGGCCGAGAGCACCAGGCCGCGGAAGTCGAATCGACCGGCGCTCGGATCGCGTGACTCAGGAAGCAGGAAGGCACCGAGAACGATCGCAATCATCGCGACGGGGATGTTGACGATGAAGATCGAGCCCCACGAGAAGTGCTCAAGCAGCAGGCCGCCGGTGATCGGGCCGATGGCAACGGCAACGCCGACCATTGCCGTCCAGATGCCGATGGCCGCTGCACGTTCCTTCGGATCAGTGAAGACATTGACGAGGATTGCGAGAGTCGCAGGGAAGATAAGCGCGGCTCCAATACCCATGAGCGCACGTGCGCCGATCAACTGGCCCGAGGTCTGCGAGTAGGCCGCGAGGCCTGAGGTGATGGCGAAGATGACCAGGCCCAGCTGCAGGGCACGCCTGCGACCAATGCGGTCGCCCACGTGACCCATCGTGAGCAGGAGGGCTGAAAAGACGAGGGTGTAGGCATCGACAATCCACTGCAATTCGGTCGTGCCGGCGCCCAGATCCTTGTTCAGCGTGGGCAAGGCTACGTTCACGATCGTGTTGTCGACCACGGAGAGCAGGAGGCTAAGGCACAGCACGCCCAGGGCCAACCAGCGACGACTCGTGCTCATGGGACTCATAGAGGCTCTCCTATAGAACGTTGTTCTTTATCTATGGAACGGTATGCTAGAGGCATGGCAGCCAGCATGCAAGGGCATCGCACGCGCACCGCGAGCATCGAGGTCACCGACTCCTTGGTCGATGCCGCGTTGGCCCTTCTCGAGGAGTCGGGCATCGCCTCTCTCACCGTGCGCGCCGTAGCGTCCCGAGCCGGGGTCGCCCCCATGGGCGTCTACTCACGCTTCGGAAGCAAGGACGGCCTGCTCGAGGCACTGTTCGTGCACGGATTCACCGGCCTCGAATCCGCCATCGAGCCGCAGCCCTCCCCCAGCCCGATGAATCGTTTGCGCACCGGCTGCATGGGCTACCGCGAGTTCGCGATCAATAACCCACAGATGTATCACCTGATGTTCGAGCAAATGATGCTGCTCGAACTCTCACCAGAAGCCCAGGACGCCGCCAAGCGCACCTTCATGCTCCTCGTTGATCGCGTGCAGGAAACCATGAACTCCGGCGATCTCGCTGCTGGCAACAGCGTCGAGGTTGCGCAGCAACTGTGGAGCGCCATGCACGGTGCCGTGAGCCTCGAGATCGCCGGTGTTCACTTCGCGCAGGATCGCGAGGCGAACTACGCCGCGTTGCTCGAGGCAATGTTCAATGGGCTGAGCGCCTAAGTCGGGTCGACTTCTCGGATACTTCCAATTAGTCGCATTCCAGCCACGCAAAAGGTCCTGGCGCCGCCATGGCCACAGGCGTACATTTGCGCCCCAGCCACCTGCGATGAACCGAGGCCCCGTGACACTTAATCCGCTCAGCGATGTGGTGTCGAGCCAGTACGAGACCTGGGTCTACCCCGAGCCGATCGTGGATCTGCCCGGCTGGATGGAGACCAGCTGGCAGTGGTTTGATCCGCGCATCTCGCACCGCTTGCTGTGGCCGGATCGCGCTTACACGCCCGACCTCGACATCCTGATTGCCGGGTGCGGCACGAACCAGGCGGCGGTCTTCGCCTATTCCAATCCATCGGCGAAGGTCGTGGCAATTGATGTCAGCCAGACCTCGCTCGACCATCACCATTTCCTCAAGGAGAAGTACGAGCTCTCCAACCTTGAGCTGCATCGACTGCCTATCGAGAATGTCGCTTCACTCGGACTCGACTTCGATCTGATCGTGTCGAGCGGTGTCTTGCACCACATGGCTGATCCCCAAGCAGGCATGTCAGCACTCGCCAGCGTTCTCCGACCCGACGGAGTTATCGGCATCATGCTGTACGCGAAGTACGGACGCCTGGGCGTAGAGATGATGCAGGGCATTTTCCGCGAGATGGGTCTGCATCAAGATCACGAGTCGATTGAGACGGTGCGCGCAGCGCTCGCGGCGCTACCGCCCGGTCACCCCGTGCAGAGCTACCTTGAGATCGCCCCGGATCTGCAATTCGACGCCGGCCTCGTTGACACCTTCTTACATGGCCGTGATCGCAATTACACGGTCGACGACTGCCTCGCGCTTGTCGAGCGGTCGGGGCTGGTGTTCCAGGACTGGCTGCTCAAGTCTCCTTACTATCCATTCAACTCGGCAGACTCAGGCTTCACCGCGGAGATCACTGCTCTTCCCGCACGGCAGCAATGGTCGATCATGGAGCGCATCAACTACCGCAACGGCTGCCACTTCTTCACCGCATGCCATCCGCAACGCCCGGCCTCGTCCTACGTTATTGATTTCACTTCCAGTGACTTCACGAGCTATATGCCCGACTTCCGCCACGCGTGCTCGCTCCTCGGGCCAAGGCTCTCGCGTTATGACTGGTGGATGGATCTCGAGCGCGACCAATTGGCTTTCGTCGAGGTGATAGACGGGCAGCGCACCATTGGCGAAATCGTCGCCTTTGTCGAGAAGCCCGGCTCCTTCGCTGACTCCGGATCAGCCAGGGAATCCGCGCGTGCAACCTTCCGTTCGCTATGGCAGCTCGACTTCCTGTCGATGGGCATCAGGAATTAGCTCGACTTCGCTGCACACAACCCGACGCGATGAATCTGAATTGGAGCTTCGCGCCTGCATTACGCGACTTCGACAGCATCCTTCATTCGGGCAGGGACGGTCTCAGGGAACGAGATCACGAGATGACGTCCCAACGCGGCTGCAACCCGAGCGAGCGTATCCACGCGATTGCCACTTCCTCCGCCCTCCTCAATGCGTGAGATCACTGATTGAGTCGTGCCCATACGATCGGCCAGTTCCTTTTGGGTGAGACCCGCATCGATTCGAAGATCGTGAATGAGCTGCGCCAGGACGAACGTGTCTTCGACTGCGGAACGGGTCCGCTCGGGGACAGCCGGTCGCTTTGCTTTCACATCAGCCCAGCGTGAGTGATTCGCCATGTCGCTTGTCCCTTCTATGGTCTTTCAGAGGCGTCTGCTGCGGCAATTCGCCGAGCCCGATCGATCTCAGTTCTTTCATTCATGCGTTGCTTATGAAACGTGGTGAGCAGGACAATGCGGTCGCCCTTTGCGAATCGATACGTGAGGCGCTGGGAATTCGAGCCAAGGGAAAACCTCAGTTCGAACAGTCCCTGCCCCAGACTCCTTGAGAACGGCATCCGCGCTCGGGAGCCCAGTTCACCCAGACGATCGATCAGAACGACAGCGCGCTCATATTCAGCGTCACTGAGCGCAGCCAGCCATTCGACTATTTCGTCGAGCAACTCGATATCGGCCACACGGAGAATATCGCATATTTGCGATTATCGCACCATTGCGATGAACCATCCCTGTGGACAGAGCGTGTGGGCAGTTCGATTACTCCCAGGTCATCATCAAGAAGTCATCCGGGTCAGGCCCGGTGCGGTAACCGTTCTCCAAGGTCGCGATCGCGGCCATGTCGTCGGCATCGAGCTCGAACCCGAACACGTCAATGTTCTCGGCAATGCGCGACGGGGTGACCGACTTCGGCAGCACGATGAGCCCCTCCTGCAGGTGCCAGCGGATCATCACCTGGGCGGTCGACTTGCCGTGCTTGGCACCGATGGCCGCAAGCAGTTCGTTACCGATCAGCTGGCCAGAGGCCAGGGGGCTCCACGACTCAGTTGCAATGCCGAACTCGGCGTGCACCGCACGCATGTCGAGCTGCGGCAGCCACGGGTGAAGTTCGATCTGGTTGAGCACGGGCACGACGCCGGTGACGTCGATGATCTCTCGCAGCGCGGGCTCCTTGAAGTTGGAGACGCCGATGGAGCGCACGCGACCTGACTTCTGGATATCGATGAGCGCCTTCCAGGTCTCGACGTACTTGCCCAGTGGCACGCACTGCCAGTGGATAAGGAAGAGATCGAGGTAATCGAAGCCAAGCTTGCTCATGCTGGTGTCGAACGCACGCATCGCGTTGTCGTAGCCGTGATCGGGATTCCACATCTTGGTCGTCACGTAGACGTCCTCGCGTGCCAGACCGCTCTTTGCGACCGCGGCGCCCGCCTCGGCCTCGTTCGCGTAGACCGCAGCACTGTCGACATGGCGGTAACCGACCTTGAGGGCCTCGGCGGTAGCAACCTCAGCCTCGCTCGGCGGTACCTGCCACAGGCCGAAGCCGATCTGCGGAATGGTCGTGCCGTCATTCAGCGCGATATTCGGGACGATGCTGGGGTCGATGCTCATGGGTCTCCTTCTGCGGTTGGCACTGAACTTACCGATGTTCGAGGAGATCGGCAGGTGGATACACGAGCAGAGCAGCCCTGCCGCTCGCCCCCGCCTGACTTTCCTAACCGTTAAGTGCCGACAACTCGCCGTTCCATGGCCGGGATTCCCGGGGTCGTGTCGTTGATGGCCCAGCTGATGATGACCTCGGGGGAAATGCGGAATCTCTCTCCCCCACCGTGAGTCTCGACGACGCAGGAGCCGATCACCTTGACGCCTCGTGGTGACCACGGGTTCAGTGACGCCAAGTCATCGACGACCACGGTGGCTCGCGGGTTCGCTTTCACGTTCTTGTACCGGACCGTCTTCGCGATATCGAAGCCTGACGTCACGATGTCATCGCCATCAAGCTCGAATACGACGGGTGCGACATCAGGACGCCCAGTCAGCGAGGCGCTCGCGAAACGCATTAGCGGCTGAGAACGCAGGTACTCGATCTCCGCGGGGGTGAAGACACTCATCATGAACTCCCGGGCTAACGAGGGACGGGAACGTTGATCGGGAAGACGTCGATGTCCCACCACTTCGCCATCGGCAGCGAAGCAACCGCGGCGCCGGCAGCATCCGCATCGTCCGCGAAGATCTCGATGAAGACAGTGCCGCGAGTTGCAGTGGAGAGGTAAAGAGCGCCGATCGTGCCGGCTGACTTGAGCTCGGCAACCTTGGCCTGCTCCTCGGCAACGACTGTCATTACCTCGGCCATGTCAGTGCCTGGCTTGAATGTGCTGACGACCATGAACGAGTCCACGTGAGCTCCCTATATATACGCCAGATCCCGGGCACGAGGCGCCAGCGAAGTGTGCCGTCTCTCAGGATCACGCTATTCCATAAGTCGTCTCAATCGACCCAGTTGGTCGCGCGAATCCTGGTTCGGCTCACGGTGAGCCGACACCTTACGGGCAAACGAGTGCCTGAACTTCGGGAAACACCTGTGGTCCGCCCTCGATTGAGAGGGAAAGTCGCGCTGGGCGGATTTCATATATAGGTTGCCCTCAAGGGACAAGAACGCCTGCAGATTCACATTTCCCAGGAGCTCATATGCGTCGCGCTTTCACAATGACCTTTTCCGCGGTCGCATTGGCATCCCTCGCGGTTTCCTTGACCGCGCCAAGCGTCTCGTCAGCTACGACTGGAAGTGTCGACACGACAAAAGTGCTGAAGGCGACTCCTTGGGGCTCTGCGATCAAGACCGCGTTTGCGAACGGCTCGGTGGTGATGTCCACGACTGACATCCCCAACCACAAGCGCGATACCTATTACGCAGTGCCCAACACTGGCGTGATGGTCCCCAACGCCTCGACCGCGCATATCGCCAAGGATCCGACAAAGGAACAGAACCTCTCGTTCACGATTCCCACCAAGCCGGTACTCACGTCGACGCTGACCGACACTCCACTCGGTTCAATCGGCGTGATGATCTCCGGTTCAGTGCTCTTCAACCCCTATGAGGGAAATGGCACGACCGTGGCGATGTCGAATAACTTCTATCTCACGAACTCTGACGGCACCAAGGTGTGGTTCGTCGATAAATGCGATGGTCACCCCACGCCGGACAGCGGCACGTACCACTACCACGCAGGCTCGTCCTGCGTCATTGATCAGGTGGACGCCAAGACGGGACCATCGCATCTCATCGGAGTCGCACTTGATGGCTTCCCGATTTACGGCCCCCGTGATATCAAGGGCAAGACGGTGCCCGTGAAGTCACTCGACAAGTGCAACGGCATCACGAGCGCGACGCCTGAGTTTCCCAAGGGCATCTATCACTACGTGCTCCCCCGCACTACGAATGCGACGTCCTCAATCCGTTGCTTCCATGGCGTGGTCGACGCCTCGCAAATCATGCAGATGCCGCCGATGGGCCCAAAGCAGTAGAACTGACCCCACTGCCAGATGTCGGCGATTTTGGTTCACTGAGCACAAGCGCTCAACGCTTACTCAAGGGCTGCGCATCGATCGGCGCCGAGCCCGGTGCTCATACGCTCGAGTTGTCGTCCTTCGCCAATCGGCCACCAATCAAGACGCCCGTGACAAGGATCAGCATCCCCAGAGTGAAGGCGATGTTCTGGGACGCCGGATCGAGTCCGTTGTACTTGGAGTTCAGGTACATCACGAACCAGTTGCCTCCGACCGACATGAACCCGAACATGAACACGGTGAGTCCGAGGATTCCGCCCAGGTAGGTCCAGCGCTGACCATGCGACCAACGACCAGCGTCACCGCTACGACGCAATCCAATGAGACCGGCAATAAGCAGGACGATGCCCGTGAGAGTTTCGAGCGTCATGATCCCTATGTAACTGATCGCCTGGAACCAGGTCGCGTCGATGAATCGCCATTCGAATCCGCTATCAGCGGGGACACCGTCGCCTGATAGCACGCCCTGCACGAAGGGCCAGTTGCTCGCATTCGGATTCGTCGGGTTGGTGATGTTGTCGAATCCCACGATCAGGTAGTAACTCGCCACCATCAGGACGAACAGGCTTGTCGCGACTCGAGCTGTGCGCCATACCGACCACGTTCCCATGCGAGGCTCCCTCTCCCCTTGACCTGGCAGCACCCTAGCCGCTGACGAGCGGGCGAGAGGTCAGAAAAACGAGCGCTACGAGCCCCTCAAGGCCTCGTCGGCGGCACCCACCACCCTTACTAGATTCTTTTCTCTACACTTCTCCGTGACACACCGCCCCAGGCCTGCAGGCATCGGAACTTCCATGGCACGCTAGGCACACATCAACCATCCCTGAAGGGTCACCATGCGCGTTTCGACCATTACCGCCGCCACAGTCGCCGGGGCGCTCGCCCTCGCCGGCGTGGCCATTGCCCCTGTCGCTCAGGCGGCATCCAACGACATCGTCATCGGAGTCGAGGCTCCGCTGACCGGCTCACAGGCCAATAACGGCCAGGACATGCTGCGTGGAGTCAAGCTCGCCGTTGCCCAGGCCAACGCCAAGGGCGGCGTCATGGGCCGCAAGGTCCGCATCGTCGAGCTCGACGATCAGGCTGACCCGAGCAAGGCCGCCGCCATGGTGACCCAGGCTCAAAAGGCCGGAGTTGTGGCCGTTGTTGGCCCGTACAACTCCTCGGTCGGCATCGTGAACCTGCCGCTCTACCTGAAGGCAGGCATCGTTCCGGTGCACATGACCTCCACGAACGACACCGACGGCATGGGCGTCACCGTGCAGCCGAAGAACAACCAGATCTCCCCCATCGAGGACGCCTACGCGATGTCGATCGGCGCCAAGAAGGTCGCCATGCTCGTTGACCCCTCGACCTACACCCAGGGCATGGCCGATCGTCTGGCCGCCGCTCTGAAGGCTGAAGGCGCGACAGTGACCTCAATCCCGGTCACCGAAGGCAAGAACGACTACAGCGCCGAGGTTGCCCAAGCATTCCAGGGCGTTCCTGACCTGATCTACGTCAGCACCTACTACCCCGAGGGCTCGAAGATCGCGCAGCGCCTGGTTCTCTCCAAGCTGCCGACCAAGTGCCTGATGGGTCTCGCCAACGTGGACGCCGCATTCGTCACCGAGGCGGGCCAGATCGCCGCTGAGCGTTGCGTCTTCAGTGGCGTGCCCGAGGCAGCACAGATGCCGGGAGCCAAGGCCGCGGCCTACACCGCCGCCTACAAGAAGGCATTCAAGAAGAGCCCGGGCGTCTGGGGCATCTTCACCTATGACTCGGCCAACCTGCTGTTCAGCAAGATCGCCGCAGCCGGAAGCACGGCGTTCAAGCCCGTACTGAAGGGTCTTCAGCAGACCAAGAACTACCAGGGCGCGACCGGAAACATCTCCATTCGCCCGACAACCGGCAACCGCATCAAGGTGCCGGTCTACATCATGAAGGTTGACAGCAAGGGCGTGTTCACGGTCGTCAGCTAGTCAGCCGCAGCAAGCCGCTCGGGAGCGGACGAGATCCGAAAGCGGTCTCGTCCGCTCCTGCATGTCACGAGGTCGTATCCCCAGAAAATAGAGGCACCTTTAGAAAGCGGCCCTTCTCCAATCCCTCTTTGTCGAGCACGTCGCGGTACATTGGAATGCATAAATTTTTCTAGGAGGTAGCGGTCATGGCTCTGCGAGCACCTGTTCAGCAGCGCAGCATCGAGTCGATGAATCGCATGCTTGATGCGGGTGAGCAGCTGTGCACTGAGGGCGGAATCTCAGCCCTCACTCTCGAATCAGTTATTGAACTCGCTGACACTTCTACCGGCTCTTTCTATGCCCGCTTTGGCGATATGCGCGGTTTCCTCGACGCCATGCACCAGCGAGCCCTCGGGCGACTTGGTGCCGATTTGGAGCCAGTGTTCGCGCGAGCATCCGCGCAGGGAGATCTGGAGTCAGCCCTGCTGATCCTTTTCTCACAGGGCTTCGAGGTCGTGCATCGTCATCGGGAGACCACCTATTTCTTCGTGGTAGGAAATTCGCACGATCCAGAATCGCGCGAGATTGGCAGACAGTTCGCTATTACCTTGAACGATGCCTTGTCTGAGATCATGAGGCGCTTTATCCCCAATTCATCGAGTGCCGCTGCAAAGGGTCGAATTGACATGGCAGCCCGCATGATCCTCGCTGCCACCTTCCAGCAGATCATGCTGGAACAACAGGAAATTTCGCGGCTCACGCTCTCCAAGAAGACCATTGCTTCAGAACTAGCGGCGATGGTCAGCAGATACCTGCTGGATACAACCACGAAATAGGTCTCCACCAAATACGCGAGTGTGAGGATCTCGCCGTGATCCCCGTATCGGCCACAGATTCAGAAGCCATCGAGCGCATAGACATCGAGCACATTAACTTCAAGCACGCAGCCATCGGCAGGTTCCGGACTCGATGGCTCGGGAGCACGGCGTCCCCTAAAGTAGAGGGACAATTCGAGATAGAGGTCGTGTTCGAGTTCCATCCCCTACGAAGTTCTTGCTAGTCTTGGAGTGAGAAGTAGAGACGAAGAGGGGTGTGTCCATGGCTCGCAGGGAGCCCGTTCAGCAGCGAAGCCTGGAGTCGATGAACCGCATGCTCGATGCCGGGGAACAATTGTTCTATGAGGGCGGAAGTCCAGCTCTCACCCTCGAAAGAGTCATCGAGCGCGCTGATACATCCACTGGATCCTTCTACGCGCGATTCGGCGACATGCACGGGTTCCTTGATGCCATGCACGAGCGAGTGCTCCAGACTGTTGGGGCTGAGATTTTGCCGGTGCTTGCTCAGGCAGAGTTGGAACCCGATCTCGAATCCGCCATGCGCAAGGCCTTCACGGGAACTTTCGAGGCAGTGCAGCGGCACAAGGTGCCTCTCTACTTCTTCGCTATTGGCAACTCGCATAACCGGGACTGGCGTGAGATGGGTGACCGCTTCCTCCAAGGTGTCAACGGCACGTTCATCCAACTCATGAAGAGCTACCTGCCCACGTTCACGAGCACGGCGGCCAAGCGTCGCATTGAAATGGCTTCACGAATGAGCATTGCGGCAACGTTCCAGCAGATCATGCACGACCAAGCTGAGATTTCGAGTGTCAACCTCAGCACTAAATTTGTTGCAAGTCAGTACGCCGACATGGTGTGCGCCTACCTGCGCGCGACCCCGTCCAAGTAGCCGCTGAGCGCAATTCGCCGCTTCACGAAAAGATCTTCTTGTCGGCCAAGGCCTCAGGGAATAGAGACAGGGATGCTCTCGAATCCCCACGACCATACTGACTTCACTCGAACTGGCGGCCCCGACGGAGTGAAGTTGGGCATCACATCCAACAGCTCTTCGAAGAAGACTCGCGCTTGCAGGCGAGACAGGTAGGCGGCGTAGCAGAAGTGCTCACCGATGCCCAGGGCCAGGTGACCCGACGTATCTCGGTGAATGTCGAACTTCTCGGGGTCCGCGAACTGCCTCTCGTCGAGGTTTGCGGCCCCCCACAACAGGTGAAGTGGCGTGTTGGCTGGCAACGTGACACCGGCGATAGTCACCTCGCGCGTCGTTATGCGAGGCGACTCGTGCGTCGGACCTTCGCGTCGCTGCATCTCTTCGAAGGCATTCGGGATCAGGGAAAGATCGGCAGCTAACTCGGCACGCTGCTCCGGATGGCGTGCAAGCAATTCGACACCATTGCCGATTGACGCCGCGGTAGTGATGCCATTGCCATTTCGGAATCTGAACAGGTATTCGAGCAGCTCTATGTCTGTCAGAGCTCGGCCACCATCCGAGCCGACTGCCAGGAGCGCGCTGACGTGATCGGTGCCGGGATTCGCCCGACGATCCTCAAGCACTACCGAGAAGAGAGCATCACAGCGTTCAAGTGCGTTCGGGCTTTCCTCGGGTTCGCCGGTGCCCATGCGCTGAATTCTCATGTCGATGTAATGAAGCTCTGCAACCTGCTCGTCATCGAGGCCCAGAATGATTCCGTTGACGCCGAGAAGGAATGGGGTCACCACATCAGCCATGAGGTCGCATGAGGTGCCGGCAGCTGCCGTTGTCACCAGCGATCGCGCGAGGGCGCGAATGCTGTCTTCCAGGCCGTCCTGGTACTTCTTATCGAATGCGGAATTCATCAACGCGACGTAGATGCCGTGCTCCGGCGGATCCATGGTGTTCATCAGTGGGCGGGCCGGATTGTTCAACGGCCCGCCACTGGCGAAGTTTTCTGCATCAAGTGCCACCGCACGAACATCGTCGTAACGCGAGATGAATGCGGCACCTTTATCGGTGACAAGCACCGGCGCATTATCGCGAAGCTGCTTGAATACAGCCTCTCGATTGTTGCGGAATTCGTCAGAGAGCGGGTTGATGTCAGCCATGCAGCCAAACTAGCATGATTGAATTCACTTTTATAGATTCTTCTCTATTTAATTCGAGTGAATTCTCTGCGCTGAATTGCAATGCCACTGCGAACTTGGTTACCCACCAATGACGCTAGCAGGAAATGCAAGGCCTCTTTAGGCGTGGACTTAGGCTCCGCTGGCGACTGCCTGCGGAAGGCTCTTCTTGATTCGGTTGCGATCGGCCGCGTAGGCCCATACCGCGACCGCGATCTTGCCGAACTCTATGGCTGCTCCCGCACCGTTGTCCGAGTTGAGCAGCAGGATCATCAATCCACCGTTGTAGAACATGGCAAATGCGTACGCGAAGGTTCGAGCCGCGGGCATCTTTCGGTTGAGAATGATGATTGCGGCAATGAACTGGCCGAACGGCAGCGCATAGAAAGCCCAGGTGTTCGGCGCCTTCATTGTTTCGGCGATCTTGAGAATTTCCGGCGGGCCGGTAACTGTGAACCACAACGTCGTGGAGGCGATCATGCCAGCGCACAGGAAGATGGTGGGAATCCAGTAGAGCACCTTGTTGTATGACGCGTGAGATGACTGTGACATGAGCACTCCTCATAGGTGTCGTATGTAAACGGTTTGCCGGTGTGAAGGATGTGGAGCTGAGAACAGTGAAGGATCGAGAATCACCATCGATCCGGTTAGCCCACAAACTTCGTTGGTTTCAAGTCTTCAGTTATTACCGATCGTGCAGTGTCACCTCGAGTATGAGGTGACACTGCACGATCGTCTATCGCTCGGTGTTCTTCGAACTTAGTGCTGCATACCACCCATATCGACCGCGAACTTCTGCGGAGTGCCACGGAAGCATCCGATTGAGTACGGGTACTCGTTGTTGAGCACGTAGTGGTAGATCTTCTGCATCTTGCCGTTCCACATGACCTCGCTGACCATGCCGTGGCACTCATCGAGTTGGGCGTTCGTGATCAGCTTGCCCTTGGCATCGCGCGGACCATAGATGCCGAATCCATCACGGGCGTATCCGACTAGCGGCGATGCTTGGCCTGCCTTGCCCTGATCCATGCACTTCCATGAGTAACCGTGGACGTGGTACTGCATTTGATAAGGATGACCAAAGCAGCGGTCAGTCGGCAATGCAGCATTCGGGTCATAAGCATTTCCCAGGGCATCCAAGGCCACCTCCGCGTGCCATGCAGCACCAACGGTGGCAATGCCGATCGTGAGCTGATCAAAGCAGCTGGGCTTCGCTGCGATCTTGGGGTTCATGGGAACCGTGAGTTCCAGGTGGTAGGGCTTGATCGGAATCTCCGCTGCATTCGCGTAGCCATAGGCAGGAAGTGCGGCGTAGTACTTGTACGAGGGGGAACTCTTCGGAATGGCGAAGGTGCCGACCTCGAAACTCGGGATGCCGTTGCCCTTGAGGTTACGGGTTGTCTTGGTCTCGGTGATCTTGAAGACACTCTTCATCTTCACCTTGCCCGGCACCGTATCGATCTTCGAGAGCACCACATTGTTGCCCTGCATCCACGGAGTGTTGGCCTGTGTCAACGTTCGGCCGAGCTGCTGGCCCACATCAAGGAAGGAACCATCTGGCAACTTCGTGCCATCTGGGAGAACCGTGCCATTCGGCGCGGGAGTCTCGACGCACGCATACATGGTGTTCTTCGCCGGCGCGCTGATCGATGTGCCTGCTGGCGCAGTCTTCAGCACGGTCGGCGCTCCATTGCCGTCCCAGCCCTGGGCTGCAGTTGCCGGGGTGGCGCCAAGACCGAGCGAGGCGAGGAGGCCGGTCGCGATCGCCACGGCGCCGACACCTGCCGCCCACTTACCCCGGCGGCTATTGTCATTGAGCTGCATTGCAGTTCCTTCCATCATTCTCCGACACTTTCGGGACACCATACACTTTTATAGAGATTCTACAACAATCTGATTCTCTATTTTGGTGTCGGATTCGTGAAGAATGGGAAAACACCCGACCAGCGGGGTGCGGACCTACCCCCCCCCCGCTGGCGAGCAGTGGTTCACGGAGGTCTGCTGGTCAGTGCCCTAGTCAGGGAATCGAGACAGGAACGCTCTCGAAACCCCAGTAAAAGAGCGACTTCAGTCGTATCGGCGGCCCCGACGGGGTGAAGTTGGGCATGGTCGTCAGCAGCTCTTCGAGGAAGATTCGTGACTCAAGACAGGCCATATAGGCGCCAAAGCAGTAGTGCTCACCGGTGAGCATCGCCAACTGGCCGGAGGCATCACGATGAATATCGAACTTCCCGGGATCAGCGAACTTGCGCTCATCTAGATTTGCCGAAGCAGAGTTGATCCGCACGACAGTATTCGCCGGCAAGGTCACTCCCGCCACAACCACCTCACGGGTCGTGATGCGGTTGGCATCTAGAGTCGGGGGATCGAGACGCTGCATCTCCATGTAGGCATTCGGAATCAGTGCCGGGTTTGCGGCAAGTTCTGCGCGTGCCTCCGGGTGACGCGCCAGGAGTTCGATTCCATTGCCCAGTGCCACAGCAGAGGTAAGGCTGTTCCCATTTCTGAACCTGAAAAGATATTCCAACAGTTCGATCTGCGTCATCGCCCGAGCGCTATCAGCGCCCACGGCGAGCAATGCGCTCGTGTGATCATTTCGGGGATTCGCTCGATGCTCCTCGAGAACTACGGTGAAGAGAGCATCCGCCCGCTCGAGAATGCCCTCGAGTGTGACAGGGCCAACCTCGGGATCGGTGGTGAAGATGAGCGGAACCAGATGATCGATCATGTGCAGGTCTTCGAGTTGCTCGGCGGACAGCCCCAGCATCACCCCGGTTGCCTCTAGGAAATAGGGAGTCACGAGATCTTTGATGAGGTCACACTCAGTACCCGCAGCCGCCTTCGTGATCAGTGAGCGTGCAAGGGTGCGAAGGGTCTCTTCAAGGCCGTCTTGGTACTTCTTGTCAAAGGCCGACTGCATCAGCGCAAGTTCGATCCCGTGTTCTGGCGGATCCATGGAGCCCATCTTCGGACGTGCCACGTCGCGCAATCCTGCGCTGGAAAAGGTCATCGGATCCTGACACACGGCATACACGTCGTCGTATCGAGAGATCACGGCTCCTTGCTCCGTCATGAAAACCGGAGATTCATCGCGCAGCTTCTTGTAGAGGGCCTCTCGATTGTTGCGGAAGTCCTCAGACAGTGGGGTCATATAGGTCATGTCAGCCATGGCGTGAGGCTAGCACCGAAATGCGGATAACTAGAGAGATATTCTAATTTTTCGCATGAATTTATCTCGTGCCGGCCGTGAATTCACAAGGGTCGAAAACAACGAGATGAGTTGTTCAGACTGATGAACACGAACGAGTTCAGGCGGAAGTCGGGGTCTCGCTCGTTGTTGACTTCGGCAGGCTGCGAGCGATTCGATTGCGATCCCACATGAAAGCGAGCGCCCACACCACGATCTTGGCGCCCGAGAGTGCGGCCAGGGTGTAATCCTGCACATTGATCAGCAGGATCAGTTCGAGTGCGAAGTAGTAGAGCACCCAGGCGTAGGCGAAGATTCGTAGAACGGGGAACTTTCGCCACAAGATAATGGCGGCAGCCAGCAGCTGGGCGATAGGGAGTACCCAAATGCCCAGGTACTCCGGCATGTGCAGCTCACCGGATATTTCATTCGCCATGACCGAACTGCGAAACACCAGGACGGCAGAGAAGATCAGCAGAGCGCACAGGAGGATCGTGGCAGTCCAGTACCGCCCGCGGTTCCAGGTTTTTTCCGTTGACTTAGTCATGAGTGCTCCCCAAAGAATTTGCTCTAATCCTAGTGGATGGCCCCTCCCCTCTGGAGCAGACTCTCAAGGATTGTGGGCCACGAACGCGAATGTGCGGTGTCGCTTCGAAGAGTGAGGGGGCACCGCACATTCGTGCTGATCGAGGGTTCTTACAACTTGGGTGCTTGCGCCATATCCTTCATCGGGATGTGCGGGGTGCCTCGGAAGCAGCCGATCGAGTATGGGTACTCGTTGTTGAGCACGTAGTGGTAAATCTTCTGCATCTTTCCGTTGAACATGACCTCGCTCACCATGCCGTGGCACTCATCAAGCTGCGCATTGGTGACGACCTTGCCGTTCGCGCCGCGTGGGCCATACACACCAAAGCCATCCATGGCATAGCCAACAAGCGGAGACTGCTGGCCGGCCTTGCCCTGGTCCATGCACTTCCAGGAGTAGCCGTGGTAGTGGTACTCACCCACGTACGGGTGGCCGAAGCAAGAGTCGGTTGGGAGAGCCGCGTTGGGGTCATAGAGATTCAATTTGGAATCCGGCGCGACCTCGGCGTGCCAGGCAGCTCCAGTGAGGGTGATGCCGGTCATGAGGGTGGGAATGCAATGTGGCTTGGCTGAAGCCTTGGGGTTCAGGGGCAAGGTCACATCAAGATCCCATTCGTTGACCGGAATCTCTGCAGCATTTGCGTAGCCCTGTGCAGGAAGAGCCGCGTAATAGCTGTAGGCAGCGGAGTTCTGCGGAATCGGGAAGATTCCCATGGGAGTAGACGGGATGCCGTTGCCCTTGAGATGACGCGTGGTCTTTGTCTCGGTGACCTTGAAGATGCTCTTCCGCTTCACCTTGCCCGGCACCGTTGCGATCTTCGAGAGGATCACCTTGCCGTCCTGAACCCATGGAGTCTGGGCTTGGACGAGCTGGGTCGCGATGGTCTTTCCGATAGTGGCCGTCATATCGGTGCCAGGAATCGGAATGGTGTCGTGGCACGGAAAGAAGGTGTTCTTTGCCGGGCCGGTCAGCGGGGTGCCAGTCGGCGCAGTCTTCAGGAATGGCGGGGCGCCATTGCCGTCCCAGCCCGGGGCTGCACTTGCCGAGGTTGTTCCTAGGCCGAGTGAGGCAACCAAGCCAGTGGCGAGACCGGGCGCAGCAAACTGATGAGCGGGTTGAACATGCGCGACAGGAAGGTGAAGCGGCCAATCACAAAGCCCGCCGGGATGCCGACGAGCGCCGCCAGGCCAAAGCCCACGGCCACGCGTTCGAGCGA
>CALFIA010000242.1 GCA_937876275.1 uncultured Actinomycetes bacterium
GGCAGGGCCGAGTTGCTGACGATCGATCTCGCATGAGACGCAGCCGGTGATCACGAGCCGCACAACCAGCGAGTTTCCCTCCGGTCGAGCACTCAGACGTGCACCCGTCGCGCCGTCAGCAAGTGAGTACGCGCGCGCTACCAATGCACGCAGTTCACTGATCTCGATCTCAGAGCTGGATCCCGTCGGCAGATCGATATCGACGGCGATGCCTTGCGAACGCCCCCATTGAAGAATCTCAGCAGCGAGTTGGTGCACCGAATCGTCGACGGCGCCGATCCGCATGACAGCGCGGATGTACTGCTCTTCCCTGTCAGCCTGCTCACGTATCGCTGCGTCACCGGGGTCGACGTTGCCATCGACAATCGAACCGAGCAGAGCAAGCGCACCCGATTCATCGAGCAGCGAGTAGCGGCGGCTCAGCAGCGCCACTTCACTTTCAGCCGCCTCGGCACTGCCCAACTCCTCGAGTCGCTGATCATTGATGCGATCGAATCGACGAGCATTGTGGCGCACGCTTCGGGCATAAAGAGCGCCTGCGTAAATCACGGCAGCGCCGGGATGAATGAGTTCGAACGGAAATCCGCCCTGAATCACCAGCCAGCTGGCGAGCGCGGCCAGCCAGGCCCACCACGGGCGCCCTGCGGCAGCGACGACCAAGAACATGGCGGCAATGCACTCCGATGCCCACTCCGTCCAGTTGCCCACGGTGGCCGCGTCAAAGCTCGCGCCTTGAAGATGAAATACCAGCGGCGCCGTCAGACACACGACGATCACCAGCCAGTCAGGGATACCCGACGTACGCGTCGACCAGATGATCGCCGCACTCAGAACGATGTAGGCCAGCAGTGCCAGCCACCCGAGGATCGGTGCATTGAGCTCAGGAAGTGTCATTAGCATGGAGATGAAGCCGAAGATCGTGAAGGTCGTCAGGACGGGGGCAGCGAATACGCGGGCACTCATGCCTAGATCACGAAGCGCAAACTCACGCGACTGCGAGGGGGCCGCTGACCAGATGAGGTCGATCGTCGTTCCGATGCCGGGGGTTGACGTCACGACCACCTCGCCACCGAGCTCCGTCAGTGGACCGCGAATGGCATGCGGCAGACCGAAGCGAGCAGAAACCTGCTCCGGATCAAAGCCCCGACCATCGTCACCCACCCGAATCACGAGCGCGGAGGCCCGCGACCGCGAACCGCCGCCACTCGTCATGACTTCGATGCTTACGCTCGATGCACCTGAGTGTCGACGTGCATTCGTGCAGGCCTCGCGAATGGAGGTGATGCACGCGGCATAGACCTCAGCGGGCAAGGCACCATGAAGGTTGAGGTCGAGATACACCGCAACACCGAGTTCACGAAGTTCACTTACCGAGTCATCGAGGTCACGGCGCCAATCCTGCGAGTCCATGGCAGGCACCGTGGAGTCGATCGTGCGCATCTTGCGCAGCACGGCCATCGCATCCAGGCAGCGAGCACGCAAGGAGCCATCGATTCTCACTCCCCCTCGCGCAATGGCATTGAGGGTGTTGAGCACGGTCTCGTGCAGTCGCTGCTCCTGGCGGGCGATGCGCTGCTGAATGAGCCGAATGCCCATCAGCCGCGACTCGGCCTCCACTGTGTCGCGCTGAATGAGATCGACCCGTTCTGCGGCGAAGATCAAGCCCCTCCTGGCCACGATCGCCGCGATGCCCGCACACAGGGCGTAGACCGGAATCAGGACGATGTCCTGGGCATCAGGCCCACCGCTCTGCGCGGATTGCAGAAGCAGCACGACGAGCTCCAGGCCGACGGCGACAGCGAGAACTTCGATGGCGGCACTCGTGGTGAGCAGCAGGCCGGTCATGGCGGCGGCGAGATTGACGAGGGCGGTTGCCGGTCGCCAGGCTTCTTGCGCGTTTCGATCATCTGTGAGGAAGAGGAGGATCGCAGCGATGTACAAGAACGCGATGTCGAGCCTGCCAAAGACGATGTAGCGCGGCCGAAACCGTGCAGGGCCCCAGATCGTGACAACGAGGGCCACCCAGCACAGCATCGAGAGCCATATGAATGGTCGCGGCAGAAGGGCATCTTGCTTCCACGGCCACAACGTTGAGTCGGGGAGAATCCACGCGCCCTGCCACACGATCGAGAGGATCGTGACGCCGCGGAGGACGAGCCGCACTGTGACCGGCAAGTCGCCCTGTTCACGGACGAGCGCCCGAAGGGAGTAAAGGCTCATGACCTGCTCACGGCAGGTATCAGCTGCTCAGGTCGAGATATGCGTCAAGACCGATGGTCAGGCCCGGGCGCGACGCCACCTTGCCGACAGCCAGGATCACGCCGGGCATGAAGGAGGTGCGGTCAATGGAATCCTGGCGAATGGTCAAGGTCTCGCCTTGACCGCCAAGAAGCACCTCCTGATGTGCCACGAGCCCGCGCACGCGGACCGAGTGCACGGAGATGCCATCAATGCGTGCGCCCCGAGCATCGTCGATCTCATGGACGGTGGCATCGGGCGCCGGTCCAACAC
>CALFIA010000243.1 GCA_937876275.1 uncultured Actinomycetes bacterium
CATCCACGGTACGGATCACTGCTCCCACTCACGGTTACATGCGGTTCGCCCGAGACTCCGCTCAGATGGGTCTCAGTCGTATCGCGGTACACCCACATGTGCTCGAGAACGATGCCATCGACAATTCGGGGGAAGTAGTCACGGTCGAGCCAGCGACCGTCGGCGCACTTCCACTCCTCATGCAGCACCCGCCTCTTGTCGGCGACGATCTCGCGGGTCCGCGCAAGCCATTCATCTGAGTTCACGAACATCGGTGCTGCGGCAACAGCCGCCTGATCGCAGTCGCCGCCCACCAGTGCCTCCGGAGGGACGCCGGGAGCAAAGAGATCGGTGAAGGCCTTATTCGCCCATTTCACTGAGCGATGCTCGTCTTCCATGATGACGGCTTCTTGGATATTGCTGAAGATGAAGGTGAGGTGCTCAGGATCGGAGACAAGTTCGCCATTGGCCTGCATCAGCATGCGAACTCCTCCCCCGGTCTCGTCGACACGCACGCAGTCGCACGTGACCCCAGTATGAGCATGAAGCAGTGCACCTCGGGGGCTGATGGGCGTATCGGATCAATTCGCCTCATGGAAATGCTCGGTCAGAGTGCAGGATTCACGGGAATTGACATCGCCATGGGGCGCTTTGCCATTACCTGATGCGGACCGACTCATTTCCCCAGGGGGTGATCGGCGCCGAGGACGCCGACTTGAATGCCTCCGGGAGGTCTTCCACGATGTGCCAGGTCGCTGCGAGACGCCCCACTCCGACAAAGAGTCCGACCTGCAGACCCAGTTCCACGATCTGGCCTTCTGTGAAGTGCTGCCCGAGCTCGGCGTAGAGCGCGTCATCGATCGCGAGATGGTTCGTGGCAAAGAGATCTGCGTAGCGCAGGGCGATGCGCTCCGCATCGCTGAGGTCTTCGGCTTCGTACGGCTTCTCGAGCGAGCAGACGAGATCCTCGCTGAAGCCGTCAGCGAAGGCATCTTCATACCTGATCGCCATGCAGCTCCGGCACTGGTTGTGGAAGGCAATGCGCAGGCGCACGAGCTCGACCAGACGACGAGGTAGTTGGCCCTTCTTCAGAGCACGCGTGTAGGCGATCAGTGGCTCGGCGAGATCAGGGCGGTGTCCCAGAATCGATGAGACCGCGAGCTCAAGTGACGACTTCTCGTCGGCGGCAATCAGCTCAGCCATATGGGGGTCAAGCTCGTCAACCTCAAGCCTGCGAAGCCTGGCCATGTGCCCTCCTCATTGGTGTCTCCCCATTATCGGGGCGACATGAGTCACATGCGCACGTAATCAGGCAACTTCGGCTCTTGGCCATCACCCGAGGAACGCCCGCGCATGCCCCGATAGGCCCACGGCGCGACATCTTGGACTAGCCAGCGGGCATCCTCTGCGCGTGAGGCGAGCCAACCGCGCGACTCATGTGCCGCATCAGGGTCTTCAGCGAGATCCGCGAAGGTCGTCGGATGACCGATGGAGGTGAGCACGGCCGCAGCGACCAGCGCGTGGCCATCGCTGCTGAGATGGAGTCGATCAGGTGCCCACATGCGATCCTCGTAGAGCCGCGGGAGGCTCCAGAGGTCCACGACAGTTACTCCCAGAAGTGAGGCACTTCGCCGAATGCACTCGTTGTAGGCATGCGCTCGTTCACCCGGGCCACCGGTCATGGGGATGCGCTTGCGCGGATCGAATCCCGCGAACGCAATGACCCGTTCGTTCTGCTCGGCAATGCGCCCCAGCATTCGATGAAACCGATTGCC
>CALFIA010000244.1 GCA_937876275.1 uncultured Actinomycetes bacterium
CCGAGCAGTTCCCGACTGAGCTGTGGCCGCGACTCCTGGCGCGCGAGGCAGTCACATTCGCGGCTGACCTCGACGATGACGTCGTCACGTCGATCAGGATCGTCTCGAGTGTCGAGCAGGATTCATCTGCACCTGGGCCGACTGATCGTCCGGCCGTGTTCGTGACTGACAACGAAGTCACTGTCGTACTCGCCCCGATCACCCGCCTGGTAGTTGCAGGGCAGGGTCCGATCGCAGAAGCCCTTGCGGCGCAAGGGAAATTGCTGGGCTGGAAGGTCGCTGTGGAGATGCGACCAGGCATGGTGGCTGGTCTGGCGGCGAGTTCCTCGCCACTCGACGGCATCGTGGTGATGGGCCACGACGTCGAGATGTCGAGCACCTGCCTGATGTATGCCCTGGAGAGCGATGCGGGTTACATCGGCGCTCTGGGCTCACCCTCGATGCAGGTGTCGAGGGCTGATTGGCTGGCCATGCGCGACGTGACCGATTTGTCCCGCATTCACGGGCCTGCTGGCCTGGAGATCGGCTCGAAGGGGCCGGCTGAAATCGCCGTTTCTATTGCGGCCCAGATGATCCACGCACTTCGACTGGGCTAACCCCGAAGCGAGTGACGTCATTCAACATGCGCATTTGCTTGGACGGTGGTAGCTCGTATTTGCGAAAGATTGTTGCTTTCGTCACCTTTCCAGTTGCGGGACTTCCATACTGACCCTTGGATGTGGGAATTCAACGGGGAGCAGCATCCGTTAAGGCGCTGCGCACACTGGAGGTGGCTGTAATGGCGATCGAGTCAACCGGGCATGAGACCGGAAGTCCTCGGCTTTATGCCCTGATCGAGAACTCGCCCAAGACCGGCAAGAGCCCGACTGTCTGGGCATGGCCCCAGTTCACCGAGTTCCTCAAGGTTTCCAGCCAGCCGGTGCAGGGCCCGTGGCCCCCGCACCAGGAGCCTCGCCCTGATCCCGATGCCGATTCCCTGCCCGTCGCCGTGCGCGACACGCGCGCGTAGACCTGAGAGGAACCCATGTACCCATCCCGCTTCGCCTACGAGGCACCGAAGACCCTCGCTGAGGCCATTGCCCTCCTCGACGCCAATGGCGGCGAGGCCAAGGTTCTCTCCGGTGGCCAGAGCCTGATCCCGATGGTCAAGCTGCGCTTCGCCTCGCCCGAATTGCTCGTGGATATCAACAACATCCCGGGTCTGGATTACATGCGCATTGACGAGCAGGGCAACCTGCGCATCGGTGCGCTCGTGCGCCACGAGGATCTCGAGCACTCGACC
>CALFIA010000245.1 GCA_937876275.1 uncultured Actinomycetes bacterium
CGCGATGCCATCGCCGCAGTCACCACGCAGGTCACCACCGCGCCCGGCATGGGTGATGTCGTGATTGACGAAGAGTCGATGACGATCTCCCTGCCTGCAGGGGTTGGTGTTGATCCCGGCGCAATCGGCAAGGGCCTGGCCGCCGACATCATCGTCGAAGAGCTGATGAACGCCGGTGCTGACGGCGTACTCGTCAACCTCGGCGGCGACATTGTCTTCGCCGGGTCTCCCGGTAGCGACGAACCATGGGTGATGGCGATTCTCGACGAGCGCCTCCCAGTAGATGTCACTGATCGCGTTGTCCGTCATCTCGAATTCGAGGCGGGGACCGATCACGGCGCGGTGGCCACTTCGACAACTTTGAAGCGCGTGTGGGCCAATGGTCGTCATCACGTGATCGATCCGCGCACCGGCGATGTGGCACGCACTGATCTGGTGCAGGCCACCATCGCAGCCTCCACCGGATGGTGGGCGGAAGTCGCAGCTACTACGGCACTATTGCTCGGTAGTGAGAAGGCTGAGGAGTGGCTTGACGAGAATGAACTCGTGCACGTGCTGATGACAGCGAAGGAGATCTCCGGTGAGTAACCTCCCCTGGACCTGGCTCGCGATTCGCGCTAGCGGCCTGACCGCGTGGGGCCTGCTCTCGGCCGTGGTGATCTGGGGCATCCTGCTGCGCACGCGACTCCTGGGCCGCGTGGCCTCACCGATGCGCCTGCTCGACATGCACCGCTGGCTCGGAGTTACCGCACTCTTCTTCCTGCTCATTCACATGATCATGCTGATCTTCGATAAGTCCGTCGCTTTCACGATCGGGCAGATCCTGATCCCCGGTACTGCTCCTTGGAAGGCTTTCGATGTTGCCCTCGGCACCATTGCCTTCTGGATCCTGATCCCCGTCACGATCATCGGTCGTATTCGCCCGCGCCTGGGCAAGCGTGGCAATGCCTGGTTCAAGCGCAGTCACTATCTCGCGTACGCCGCGTGGCCGATCGCAACCGCGCACTACGTGCTCGCCGGCACCGATGCCTTGGCGACGTGGTCACTGGCCTTCCTCATCGCCATCAGCGCGATCATCGTCTTCGCCTTGATTGCACGCGGATTCGTCCCGGCACCGGCTCCGACACGACCCATTCGCGAGAAGACGTCGCAGAACGTGCCAGCATGACCCCGTGAGCACGATTGGTCTCGACGGCGTCCTGAGCTGGGCTCAGGCACATCACGTCGCGGCCACGTGCTCGGGTGCATTGCCGAGCGTCAAGGCTCGCCTGGACGAAGCGGCGGGTGGAGTTCTCTCCCGTGCACTCGCCACTCTCGCTGATGATCCGGCTCATGACGCCGCCGCGTTCCATGGTTACGCCGTCTGCGGCGAAGGACCGTGGTCACTCGTACTCGACACGACGGTCGGCCCTGGTGAGGCGGTCAGCGTGCGCGCCGGCGATGCGATTCCTCATCACACTGATGCCGTGCTCGCGCTCTCGGAGTCGGTCTCCGAGACGAGTAGCAGCGGCTCAGTTCATGTCTTCGCCTGCGATCCGTTGAGTGGCGTGCCTGATGAGCGCGCGCGCCCTGACTTCGGCACGGGCATCATTCGCCAGGGTGATCTCGGGCCTGCTGGTCGTGAGCTCGTGGCAGCCGGTTCCCTCGTCACACCGGGCGTGCTCGCCCTTGCTGCGGCGACTGGTCACGACACCATCGACATCGTGAAGCCACCGACTGTCGGCCTCATCGTGCTCGGTCGGTCGCTTCTCTCTCATGGGATGCCGCGCGAAGGTCGCGTACGCGATGCACTCGGTATGACGATCCCGTCATTCATCAGCGCTAACGGTGGCATCGGCAATCCGGCTAAGCGCGCACCCGATACCGCAGAGCTATTGCTTACTGAGATCGATGACGCCAATGTCGACGTCATCATCACGACCGGATCGACCGAGCCTGCGCCGGGTAATCATGTGCGGCAGGTCATCGGTGACCTCAATGCGCGATGGCTCATCGACGGCGTAAGCGTCACGCCCGGTGCGCAGATGCTGATGGCGCGACTGCCTGACGGGCGCATTCTTGTCGGCCTGCCGGGTAATCCTGCTGCCGCGCTTGCCGGCCTTGTCACTCTCGTCGGCCCATTGCTTCGCTCGATGAGCGGTCGCACCAACGTGATCGATCATCCGACCGGCGTACTGCTCGACGATGCACCACCTGCTGACTACGCCGATGACACGCGGCTTGCTCCGGTGCGTCGCGAGCTGCGCGATGGCGCCACCTTGCTGCGCCCGATTCCCGAGGACGGCCCTGCAGGCCTGGTCGGCTGGGCACGTGCTGATGCGGTGGCTATCTGCCCGCCGGGCGCTGGTTATCGCGGAGACGTGCTGCATTACATCCCGTTGACCTGAACTATCGGGTCGAGATGACGCTTATCGAGGTATGCCCGCGGCCGGCGGACGCTCATTCACGGCAACATCGCGATCGATCCAGGTGCGATCCTCGCCCATTCGCCTCAGCGTGACGAATTCCGATTCTGACTCGGAATTCGAGACAACATCCGGGAGTTGGCCCGATAGGTAAGTAATCCGTCGCCCGGCTACCGCGAGAATCTCGGTCGCCATCGCAGCAAGGTCGTACAGCGATTGATGCCGATGGGCGCGACGGCCGAGATCAACCTGGGCGATTGCATCAACCCCGTACGCCGCATGCACATCCAGGAGTGTGGCGAGCTCGATGCCATACCCAACGGGCACACAGAGCTTCTCGAATGCCGAGCGGCGGATCGCCCATTCGCCGGCAAGCGGCTGCACCACATCAGCGAGCTCTGGGCGATGAACGGCCAGCCACGGGCGTGCCACCAATTCGGTCACTCGGCCGCCTTCAAGGGTCGGAACTCCCCCGACATCGAAGATACGGTCATAGAAACCGCGCACGAGCTGCACGTGTTGCTGGGTGAGCAGTGGGCCGAGCAGCCCGGTCACGAAGTGCGGGCCCCATTCGGTGAGATCAGCATCGATGAACACGAGAAGGTCTGCATTAGTCACGAACTGCGACTTCCACAGTGCCTCTCCCTTTCCCTTGCGCACTCCGAGATCCGGCCTGACGTCGGCAACTGAATACACGGTCGCACCGGCCTTGATGCCCTCGAGTGCCGTCGCATCACTCGACAACGAATCCATGACGATTAGCTCATCGACGATGCCGGAGAGCTCGAGTCGAATTTGCGTGACTACGTCAAAGATCGTGTCGATCTCATTGCGTGCGGGGATGACAACCGCGATGGTGGTATCGCCCTTGGCCTCCGCGATTAACGACAGCGGCCAGTCGCCCGCTTCGGTCGTATTCCGCGAGAACCAATCACTCACTTCGCGGCTCATAACGCAAGGAGTCAGGCAGTACGTAGTCGACAGCGATATCACGCTTGCCGATCAGGGTCTCCACGGTGGCGATGACGTCAACTGCGGCCTTGACGTCATGCACCCGCACAATGTTTCCCGGCGCCGAAGCGAAGAATGCAAGGGCGGCAGCCGTTGCTGCATCGCGCGACTTCGGCGTGCGGCCCGTGATAGCCCCGAGGAAATCCTTACGGGAGAGGGCTAGCAGCAATGGTCGATCGAGCTCTCGGAAGACGTCGATATTTCTCAGCAGGTCGACAGTCTGGCGAGGGGTTTTCGTGAAGTCGGGGCCTGGATCAAGAATGACTGAATCCTGCGAGAGGCCGGCAGCGACTGCGATTTCCATTCGTTCGACCAGGAAGTCGCACACTTCACTCGTGATGTCGTCATAAAGATCGTGGCGCTGCAGTCGCACCTTCGGCGGTGCAGCCGTATGCATGATGACAAGTGCCGCACCGTGCTCCGCGCACATCGAGGCGAGCTCGGGGTACTTCAGGCCGCTGACATCGTTGATGATGTCGGCGCCGGCCGCGAGCACTGCGGCAACCACCTCGGGCTTGTAGGTATCGACACTGATGAGTACGTCGGGGTGGTTCTCGGCGAGCCACTCGACAATCGGAAGCACGCGTTCGCGTTCCAGGCCGGCTTCGAGCTCGGGTTGATTGGTGATGGCTGACTGACCACCCACGTCGATGATGTCGGCGCCGCTGTCGATGAGCGAGGCGGCCAGCTCAATCTGCGCCTGCAATGAGGAGAAGCGACCGGCATCGGAGAAGGACTCGGGGCTCGCATTCACCACGCCCATGACGAGTGTGCTGTCGAGAGCACGGTTGATCCCACGCAGCCTCAGTGTGGGGATCACGTGACGATGCTATCCGCCACTGTGGACCCGCTAACCGCCCTTGCCTCACCTGCGACGATCGACTCTAGAGAGGGCCATCGAGCGTTATTCGGATCTGTCACGACACAATCCCGCCCTTTACCCCTTTGTCTACCTATTAAGTAGACAAAGGGCCAGGATGTTGCTACCTTCCTGTAGTGAGCTTCGGAGACATCGACTTCGCCCTATCCCTCGGCGGCCTAATCGCCGGCATCATGGTCGGCCTGACCGGCATGGGCGGCGCTGCCCTGGTCACCCCCATGCTCGTGCTGATCTTCGGCATCAACCCTGCTGCGGCAGTCTCCAGCGACGTGGTCGCATCGGCGATCATGAAGCCGGTCGGCGCCATCGTGCACATTCGGGCCAAGACCGTGCACTGGGGCCTGGTGGGCTGGCTCTCCGCGGGCTCGATTCCGGGCGTGCTGCTTGGCACCTTGATCTTCGCGAAGGTGCTGACCTCCGACGATGCCAGCAACACGATCCGTACCTGGATCGGCTGGGTGCTGATCATCGCCCTAGCCGCGATGATCGCCAAGAACTTCATTGCCGCACGCGCCAAGCGCATCCGTGGCGAGCAGCCCATGCAGGGCACTGACATGCCTGTCAAGGTCGTGCGCACCATGCTGCTCGGCTTTTTCGT